>JBHLLE010000304.1:0-5282 GCA_048885945.1 Candidatus Hermodarchaeota archaeon
AATATCAAACCCAATAATAAAATTATTAGGCATATTGATAACAAATCCAGCATTAAGCGTTTTTCCTTTCGTTTTTAGAATCTTTGCTAATTGTTGTAAAGGGAATTCAATAATATCTTCTGCGCTTGTAACAACTGTAAAAAAATAATTGGATTTATTAAGATCTATTTTATTTATGAAATCATAGACTATTTTAGGCATTCCAGAATAATATAAGGGAAAAATAAAACCTATATTTATACTTGTTGATTCAAGATCTTCCGTTTGCCATACCTTCGCAATTGGTATAAGTTCACATTCTTCTAATTTTTGGGCAAGATCTTTAGCAACTTTTAAAGAATTGCCCGTTCCAGTAAAATAATAGATTGTAGTTTGCATATATATACTTAAAAATTTCTCTTCTTTTAGAGTTTATTATTAGCTAACCTTTTTCTTTTTAAGTGTAATTCTCATCCACATCTCTATTAGCTCCATGGTATAATTATCTTTAAAATTTGTGTGATCTAGAATATTTCTAATGCTGGTTTTATATTCCTCCCATCTGAAACCATGTAGCTTAGGAATACGGCTCATTATCAAATAAGTTATAAATCCCCATTTTCTGATTAATTTATTTACTTCTTCATAAGGAAGGTCAGAACATCCATCATATATCCATCCTTCTCCATTACTTCTTAAAACCCGGTAACATTCATTAAAAATTTTAACTGGATTCTTCCAATGATGAAAGGAACCCGTGCTTGTAATGAAATCAATTGATTCATCTTCAAATGGTAACTCAGCAGCACTACCCAATTTAAATTGTACGTTCTTTAGACCTCTCGCATTATTAGTTGCTATCTCTACCATCTTTTTACTTAAATCAACACCATAAATCTTAAGGTGTGGAGCCCTTTTACCTATTTCTATTGACAAAAACCCTGTTCCTGAACCGATATCTACGAGGATCCCTTTTTTTATTCTTTGAATAATAGCAAGGGCAATTCTCGTTTCTGATTTGCTTAAAAGCCTTTTAATAAAAATATTATATAAAATAGCAGCTGGGGCGGGAATTAATTCAATTTTTCTTTGGATATCTCTAATGAATTTAACTAGAACCATTTGAAATCCCCATTTCTTAGGAGATACTTTTATTTCTTGCAACAATTTTTAATATTCTAATGCTTTTATAGGTTTTTCTTAACTAACTGCTATTATTCAGCAATAATTATATGAACAATGGTAATTATGCCAATAATAGCAAAGATAATAAGATTAGTATGAATTTTTCTTACTTTTAGTGCTTTTTTCGACTTTTTAAATACAACTTTTATCAAAATACCCATAATAATATAGACTAGATAAAAACTACCAGCTACTAAACCGATTATCACTTTTTCTGCTTCATTTCCAATTAAAGATATTCCATGAATGAGTAAGATAATGATGGCAGCAGATGCTGCAAAATAATGTAAGAGTGACAGAGGTTTTCTTACCTTTATATAAATTTTCTTAATATTATCTCGTCGTTTTTCAAATTTCTCATTTTTTGGTAATATTTTTTTCGAATTTATAAATATCTGATAGAAAATGACATAAAGAATTGCTACAGAAAATAAACCCACAGCAACCCAACCTAGGTCCTTAGCAATATCCCCAACATCATCATCTCCATTAGCGACTGATATTGAAATAAGTTGAGTTAAAACTAAAAAAGAAATAAAAAATAACAACATTATCTTAAAATAACCCTGAAAAATAGATCTCTTTTTATGCATTTCTAAATGCTTTAAACTATATTTTAAGTATTTAATATTCCAATTAATTTAAAATAACTGTCGTTTATAAAAAAAAGAAAAAAATCATTAAATATTTCTCTTGTTCTTCATTTGATTAACTTAAGAAAAAAAAAATACAGGGATTTTTTATGAACAATAATCAAAAAATCACCAAAAAAGCATATTCGAATGAAGTAGTTGGGAAATTTTTTATATTGAATAAGACCCAGCAACGATGGATTGAGGGTTGGATCTCTATAGACAGAAATTTTAAACAATTTCTTAAAAATGTAAAAGATGAAATCGAATCTGAATGGGATTTTGAGAAAATAAATATTGAAAATTTATTGCTATATTATATTGATCCAAATACTAATAAATTGATCCAAATAAAAGACGATAAGAATTTACAGTTTATCAAGCGATATGAAAAAATATTTATTGTTATACTTGATAAGGTGATTAAATTTAATAAAATAAAAGATATTGAACCATTATATAATTGGTATAGAAAGACACTCTTAAATTACGAAAGTTAGATTATAAATTAATAAAACTAAACTATAAGTTTCTTATCAGTAATTTGAAAAATATTAATTATTATTTTAGTATTTAACCAATTTTCTTTAAGATAAAAAATAAAGCACCTAATTCACCAGTAATAGGGATATTTTCGGCTATCTTTTCATAATTTTGATTATAAACACCTTTAATTTCAAATCCACCCAAAGATGCAAATTGTATAAATTCATCTAATAACCACAGTCTAAGTTCATGAGCTTCCTCGACTACAGTCTTATTTCCACTGTCATTAATAATCATGCGAAAATCAACATGACGTATTCGATGCTCTATATCGTACCAATTTATTGCCCACGTTAACTCAAGTTTAAGAAAATCTTCTTCTATATACCACGTATCATCAAGCTTCTTCTCATTCCTTATGTCATCACATTTACAACTTATTTCAACAATATAAATCCCTCCTTCTTTTAATGTCTTCCCCATTAACTTAAAATGTGAAGAAATATCTTCATCGCTCCTTAAATATCCCAAACTATTTATGCAAATAAAGGCAGCATCGAATTGCTCATTAAATTTTATGTTTTTCATATTTCCGATAACTACATCTGCTTTATTGTTAGTTAAACCACATTTTTTTAATCGTTCTTTAGAATAATTAACCATTTCCGGACTTAAATCATATCCCAAAGCATAATAACCAAATTGAGGTAAAATCTCCAAGAACATACCTGAACCACATGCTGGTTCTAAAACACGCTTAACTTCTAAATCTGAATATTGTTGAAAACAATTATGGAAAAATATTATATCACTTATCACATCTCTCTGAAATGCTTTGTCATAATATTTTGGAAAATCGTAAAATTGGTGTGCATTATTATCATTAACTATTGTATTCAAAATTGAATTTTCCAAAATTTCTTTATCCTTTACTATTTCATCATTCTGCGATTTCTTATTTATCTGCAGGACATGTGAATTAATTAAGGTTTTTGTATTACTCTCCTCAATATTATTTATCATTTTCATAACCTCTACTTTTATAATTATTTTGTAAACTAAATTTCCCTATTTTCTTTATGCTATTATTAAAGCAAAAAATTCAAATGAAATTTTTTCAGAAATTTTTGGAACATCTAAACCAATTTATGTAATGAAATTTTTATATGATTCTTAAGTCCATCTTGAATGTTTTCCAGTATTAAAACTTTTTTTTTCTAACAATCTGAATAAAAGCCGCAATAATGAATTTTTTAAGTAATTAAATCATTTTTAGTGATTAAAAGAAAATTTCGGTTTTTGAATTGAAAATTAGTATAAAGAATATGTGGTCCCAATTTCAACTCCAATAGATGATTTAGATTTCAGAATTGAAGAAAAGCTAAAAAAGAAGACGATGCAAATTTCAATTGCAGAAGGTTCTTTTGGAGTATTTAGTAGTGTTTTGGCTGACAATTATATCATTCCTTTTTCCATTAGTATCAATTCTTCACCATTTCAAGTCGGATTATTAACTTCTTTGGGTAATTTTATATCACCAGTTGGTCAAATAATCTCTTCTAATCAAATCGAAGTTAAATCACGAAAAAAAATTATCCTAAGTGGAATTTTAGGACAAGCTTGCATGTGGCCTCTATTCTTAGGAATCGCATTGTTATATCAAGGAGGTCTTTTTCAATCATTTCTTTCATGGGGATTGATTTTAATTTTCCTTACATACATGTTATTCGCAGGTATCATGACACCTTCATGGTTTTCTGTAATGGGAGATGTGGTCCCTGAGGGATATAGAGGTAGATATTTCGCGAAAAGGAATTTAATTACAAACATTACAGCGATTATTGGAATTATTTTCTTGTCATTCATCTTGGATTGGTTCAAAATGCATGAGATTTTATATTTTGGATTTATCTTAATTTTCATTTTTGGTTTCTTTACTCGGCTGATTTCTGCATTTCTTTATACTAAACATTATTATCCTCCATTTATATTTAAGGCAACAGATCATGTAAAAATAAGTCAATTTATTAAAGAACTTCCAAAAACTAATTTTGGAAAATTTACTTTATTTGTCTCCTTATTAACGTTGGGACAATGGATTGCTAAGCCATTTTTTGCAGTTTATATGCTAACTCAATTAAAATTTGATTACTCACTTTTTATAATTATTAATTTATCACCATCCATAATTGGACTAATCATTTTTCCGATACTAGGAAGATTCTCTGATAAAATTGGCAATGTGAGGTTACTTCGAATAGGGGCAATCATTATCCCTTTATTACCTTTTTTTTGGATAATCTACAATACCCCACTCCAAATTTTCTTAGGTATTCAAATTTTAAGTGGTATTGCGTGGACTGCATTCAACTTAGCGACCTCTAATTTTATTTATGATAATATCCCATCAGAAAAGCGAGGGAAATATATTGCGATATATAATTTCTTATTAGGATTAGCTATAATTGGGGGTGGACTTCTGGGGAGCATTTTTGCTATTTTTATTCCTATTTTTATTATGAATTCTTATCATTTCATATTTCTTATATCTGGATTTGCTAGGATTACAGTTGTAATCTTATTAATAGCAAAAATTAAAGAAATTAGAGTAACAACTAAACCTATTTTAAATGTTAAAAACCTAAGTGTTTATAAATGGCTCTATGACCTTACTCTCCGAAGTAATTTCAAAAGAAAAAAAAATAGAAATTAAAATTAAAGTAAAAATTCTCTCTATTAAAAACCTGTAGCAAGCATAACATTTGTTGACTTTATTATTGCTGCGACTTCTTTTCCTTCTTTTAACTGTAACCTTTCAGCAGATAATCTGGTAATAATAGAGGTTAATTCAATTCCTCCTGGTAACTCAATAACAATTTCAGAGTTTATTTTGCCATGAGTTACTCTTTTCACTTTGCCTTTTAATACATTTCTAGCACTTATTTCGGGCATGATACTTATAAAGGCAACTCTGTTTATATTTATTTTTGTAACATTTTT
>JBHLLE010000305.1:0-5279 GCA_048885945.1 Candidatus Hermodarchaeota archaeon
AAACCGGTTGATTAAATTTGACAGAAAGTTTTGAGCAAAAATATCAGTTTTTAATAAATAATATTTCAGATGTTATTGTTGAGATTGATGTTAATGGATATATCGTATATATGAGCCCTCAGGTCCAAACTCTCTTTGGATTTAATAGCGAGGAATTGATTGGTACTAAATGCTTTGATTTTATTCATCCTAACGATCTACTTGAATTTGGAAAAGTTATGAAAAATGTAATTACTTCTGGAAAACCTATATCTTTTGAATTCAGAGCAAAGCACAAGGATGAGCATTATATAGATGTTTCTGTTAGAGGTAACATTGTTAATCAAAACGGAAAAATTAGAATAATTGGCGTTTTAAGAGACATAACAGAAAGAAAATCTTCAGAAGAAATTTTACAACTATCAGAAGAAAAATATCGAAGTTTATTTCAAGAATCACCTTTTGGAATTGCGATAATGGATTCTAATGGTATTTTTATCGATTGTAATGATAAAGCATTAGAACTTTTTCAATATAAATATGATGAAATTATAGGAAGTCATTTTAATAACATCGCAAAATACCCTAAAGAGTCATTTCCTTTAGTAATTAATAATTTCAAAACTCTAATTAAAGGAAAAATTCCAGAACCCCTAGAGTTAAAACTATTTAGAAAAGATGGTAGTATAATTAATGTAAGGTTAAATTCTAGCTTAATAAATGTTGGGGGAAGATCTTTATTCCAGTTTATTGCCCAAGATGTAACTAAATATAATGAGGCTTTAACACGCGTAAAGGACTCTGAAGAACAATTTCGTACTATATTTGCATCAATACCTGATCTATTTTTCCTTTTTTCTAAAGATGGTACTATTTTGGATTATAGAGGTAAAAAAAGTGATTTATACCTTTCTCCAGAAAGATTTTTAGGTAAGAAAGTGACTGAGGTTTTACCCCCAGATTTAGGAAATCAATCTTTAAATGCGATAAAAACTACAATAGAATCTAAGAGTCCTACCATAATAGAATACAGTCTTCCTATTGAGGGTGAATTGCGATATTTTGAAGCTCGTCATCTTTACTTTGCGGAAAATCAAATTGCAGCATTTATAAGGGACATATCAGAACGGAAGTCAGCAGAAGAAAAATTAAGTAAGAGTATTGCATTATTAGTAGATGTTCAGCGTGTAGCGCGTCTCGGTTATTGGGGATGGAATATCGTTGAAAACAAAATTATTTGGTCAGATGAAATTTACGAATTTAATAAAAGATCTGAAGATTACAAGCCAAGTTTGAAAGACTGGTTAAAAAGTATTCATCCAGATGATCGTAATAAAGTAATGAAAGCAATTAAGGAAATTCGGAACGGAAGAAATCATTTTAGCAATGAATTAAGAATACTCGATGCAAGTGGAGAGATATACTATGTACATTCAGAGTGGGAAATAAAAAGAGACGAGAATAACAAACCGATTCGAATTATAGGAACTGTTCTTGATGTTACCGAACAAAAATTAGCAGAACTTAAAATTAAAAAATCTGAAGCACAATATCGAAATACAATAAATTCTTTAGCTGATGCATTACATGTTGTCGATAGAGATTTGAGAATTATATTAGTAAATTCTGCATTTAATCAATGGCTCAATAATCTTAATTTAAATAAAGATATTATAGGGAAAAGGCTTTTTGAAGCATTTCCATTTCACTCAGAGGCTCTTAAACAAGAATATGAAAAAGTATTCAATACAGGAGAGATTCTTATTACGGAAGAAACTACTGTTTTAGAAAATCGAGAAATTATTACTGAAACCCGAAAAATCCCTATTTTTGTGGATGGTCAAGTAGTTCAAATTATTACTATTATAAAGGATATAACTGAGAGTACAAAGACCAAAAATATGTTAAAAGAATCTGAAAAGAATTATAGGCTGATTACTGAAAACTCAAACGATTTAATATGCGTTGTTGATAATCATTTGAAAATGGAATTTATTAATGAAAAAGCTCATTTAAATATATTAGGATATAATAAAGAAGATTTAATTGGAAAAAGAGCTCAGATATTACGACATCCTGAAGAGTCCGAACAAGTAAAGGAATTCATAAAAGATGTAACTAAAAACGGAGAATCTAGCCAAGAGGGGAGGCTTAGACATAAAAATGGAGATTGGAAATGGTTTGATATTAGAGCTAGATTATATCTCGATCAGAATCAACAATGGAAAGGTTTACTAATTTCGAGAGATATTTCAGAACGGAAGGAATCAGAACAGAAATTAAAGGAATCAGAAGAAAAATATCGATTGATTACAGAAAATGCGAATGATCTTATTGCTATACTTAATAATAATAATTTTAAGCATGAGTTTATTAATGAACAAACCTATCAAAAAATACTCGGATATTCTAATGAAGATATGCTCGGAAAAAGAAAATGGGATATAATCCATCCTGATGATCTTCAAAATAGTTTGGAAGCATTAAGGATCGGTTTTATAACAGGAATAGGTTTATTAGAAGCTCGACTTAGGCATAAAGATGGACATTATATATGGTTTGAAATTAAAGGTCAGAGATATACTGATCAAAGAGGAGAAAATAAAGGATTACTTATTTGTCGAGAAATTACTAAACGGAAATTAACCGAGCAAAAATTAAAAGAGTCAGAAGAAAGATATCGAAATCTTTATGAAAACATTGCGGGATGTACAGTTATAATTGGTAATGATTATCTTATTAAAGATGTAAATGAACGAACGTGTGAGATCACAGGTTATACAAAAGACGAATTGATTGGGCAAAAATGCGACATTATATGTCCTAAAGGATCTGCATCTAAGGCGTGTCCTATATGGGAAGAGGGAAAAGACGGTTTCAAAGGTATGGACACCACAATAAAATGTAAAGATAAACGAAAAAATCCGATTTTAAAAAATGCAAAAAAAATAACTTTAGATGAACAAACCTATATTTTAGAAAATTTCCAAGATATTAGTGATCGCAAGTTAGTAGAGCAAAAGTTAGAAGAATCTGAAGAAAAATATCGCTTAATAACTGAACAAGCAAATGATTTGATTGATGTTCTTAATGAAAAATATTATATTGAATATATTAATGAAGATGTACATAAAAGAGTACTTGGATATTCACAAGAAGATATGATCGGAAAGTTTGTAGGAGATTTCCTTCATTCCGACGAAACAATTAGGATTTTAGAAGTAATAAAAGAAGGTTTTATTAAAGGTACTGGAATAGCGGAGTGTAGAATTAAGAAAAAGGATGGAACCTATATTTGGTATGAGTCTAAAGGAAGAATCTTTAAAGATAAGAATGGAAATAATAGGGCTCTTATAATTTCAAGAGATATCACTGAGCGAAAAATGGCTGAAAAACAATTAAAAGAATCTGAAGAAAGATTTAAAATAATTTTTGAATACGCACCAGATGCTTATTATTTACATGATATGGCTGGTCATTTTGTTGATGGAAATAAAGCAGCAGAGGAATTGGTTGGCTATAAAAAAGAAGAGTTAGCTGGAAAGGATCTTGCAATGGTTTTGCCGGAGGATCAAATTCCTATAGCTAAGAAATTTCTTCTTAAAAGTCAAAAAGGAAAGAGATTAGGACCAAATGAATTTATTATATTAAACAAAAATGGAAAAGAAATCCCTGTTGAAATTTTAACCCATCCAATTCAAATAAATAATCAAAATTTTGTATTAGGGATTGCAAGGGATATAACTGAGCGTAAAAGGGCAGAACAGCGTCTAAAAGAATCTGAGGAAAAATTTAGAATAATTTATAATAATGCTAATGATGCCATCGTAATAATAAATACTCACGGGAAATTTGTTGAGGTTAACAAAAAAACTTGTGAATTATTGGGTTATACCTATGAACATTTACTTGAGCTAGGTCCAAAAGACATTAGTATTCCTAAAGAAATGGAATTAGTAGAGAAGAGAATAAAAGAAACTCTAGCAAATGGCAAAAACTTATTTGAAACCATTCTAGTCGATATTAAGAATAATCCTATTCCTTGTGAAATTAGTACTAACGAAATAATTCTTAATAATAAATCTGCTATAATAGCAATAGGAAGGGATATAACTGAGCGTAAAATCGCTGAGGAAAAATTGAAAGAATCAGAAGAGAAATTTAGGCATTTATTCGAAAATTCTCCGTTCTCAATAGTATTATTTGACCAAAGGGGAAATATTTTAGACTGTAATTCAGCTACTCAGAATTTTTTTGGAATGGATCGAAAAAAGATGATATCTAAAAATTATTTAAAACTCGCATCGTTAAATCCAGAAAACGAGCCTATACTAAAAGAAAGATTAATGCATTTAATAAAAGGGGAAAATATTGAGGAAAAAGATTTTAAAATTTTAAAAAATGATGGAACTGCAATATGGATTAATTCCAGACTTTCTACAATTAATATTGGAAATCAAATGTTTTTCTATTCTATTATGCAAGATATAACTGAAAAAAAAATCTTAGAGAATCTAATGTTTGAATTGAATCAGAACTTTTTTCACTTTACTACTGATTTTGAAAAGAATATTGAGCTATTAATCCAAACTGTAGATAATTTATCTAATGGAATAGTAGTCCTATACGCTAGGAAGTTCTACTATAAAGATAATGAAATCCTCCAAATTATTTCAAGTAAAAAGGAAACCTTTGAGCTTAAATTACATGAGTTTAAAAATAGATTTTTTATTGATGAAATATTTGAACAAAAGCACGAAATACCTCATATTTTTTCAGATTTAGACCAAACAAATTACATAATAACAGACCCTTTTATTCAAAAATACAACTTAAAAGGGGGATATGGAAAAATCATTAAAAAACAAGATGATTTTGAAAGTTTAATTTGCATCTTGTATCAAAGTAATCCAGATGTTAATTATGAGGAACAATTAATCTTGTTGTTAGTAAGCGATGCGATCGCAATTGAAGAGCAGAGATGGCAATTAATGCAAAAGTTAGAAGAACAAAATGAAAAGCTAAATCAGATAGATAAAATTAAATCAGAATTCCTTAGACGCATATCTCACGAGCTGAAAACACCTCTCATTTCTATTAAAGGTTATTCAGATCTAATAATTAATCAAAACAAAGAGTTCTTTGATATTGATACAATCTTGATGATTGATGAAATAAAAAATGGATGTTCAAGACTTGAAACTCTCATCAGTGAGTTATTAAAGTCTTCTCAATTAGAAACAGGGCAAATAGAATTGAAAAAATCATGGGAAGATTTAACTTTTCTAATAAAATTTACT
>JBHLLE010000306.1:0-5278 GCA_048885945.1 Candidatus Hermodarchaeota archaeon
TTCCGAAAAAGACTGGATTCCAACTCCTGTTAAAAAAAATGAAGATCCCGCCGATGACATAATTTTAGATGATGCCTATTTTGTGCATATGGATTCTCATCTAATTTGTCATTCTGATGCAGAGGGATATTATATACCTTTAAACTTTAAGGATGTAATTTATGATGATGATAGAGATAGAATTTTAGGAGGAATGCTAGGTTCCAGTTATATGCTCTTTGAGGAACTTTTGAAAATTGCACCCAAACTCGGGATTAAGATACAAGAGAACAAAATTGATCCTAAAGAAATTGATGTAATTAATTCAATAAAAGATGAAGAACCTTTTTCTATAGAAAAACGAGTCTGGCTCGTACTTTACGATTGTGCAGAATTGAGTATAAAATACAAGTCTTTAATCAGATTTTCGTGAAACTACACTTTCACGATCTATGTGATATATTCTAGTAATATCAGAGTATTATCACAATAATATAATTTTAAAATTATAACAATAAATTTTCAATATAATATTAAAATAAATAAAAGGATTGTTAATTAATATGGAAAAGTTAGATAATTTTTATAAAAAGATTCATGGAAGTTATATGGCCTTTATTGGTCTCGCCATTTTTTTAATAGGACTGATTATTGCAATAACAGTCGAACCTAATTTCAGTTTTTTTGTTCATTATATAAGTGATTTAGGAGATCCTACGAATAGTGCGTATATTATTTTTAACTTCTGCTGGTTTATTGCGGCGATTTTTATAATATTATTTTTAATATTCTTCACCCAATATTTACAGGAAAAGGGGGGAAATGTGAAAGGGACACGGATTTGTTTAGTTTTTGGTATAATTTCCGCATTAGGAATCATGGGTTTAGCCATTTTCAATGGTGTCGACTTTCCTACAATGCATCTTGTCTCACAATATGTATTCTTTTTTGCTGGGATACTTTACTTGCTATATTATACGATTTTGGAATATAAGATACCCGGATTTCCAAAAGCACAGGCCATTTTGAATTTGATTGTTGCCTATTTTTTTATTGAATATCTCGTTATTCAGATTGTTAGTAGTATAGGTATAATTTTTAGTCCTGGAGTGAATAGTTTTACTGAATGGCTTTTTCTATTTGCTAATCTCTTTTGGTTTTTTGAGAATGGACTCTATTCTTTAAAGGTTAAATAATTTTTTTTAAAGATCTCTTTCTTTTTTTATTTTGTGAATTGAGGATTGATTAGAACAAATTGTTTGTCAAACCTTCACGAAGGTTCCTTAAATCCATTTAATATTATATTATTAGAACATGTAGTTCAGATAATATCCAATTAATAAAGATTTGAATTAAATTAATGAAAAATAAAAAATTAACAATATTATGTCTGACGATCTCGCTTTTATTGATGTTAAAACTCTTGAGAATTTTATGAAAGATGTTTTTATTGGTCTTGGAGTTCCTGAGGAAGATGCTAATATCATTGCTGATGTACTCATTACTTCTGATTTGCGAGGTATTGATTCTCACGGGATTCAACGTTGCAAGATGTATTATGATAGAATCAGGGAAGGCATTTATGAGGTTAACACTAAAATAGATATTATTAAAGATAGCCATGCAACTGCTTTGCTTGATGGTAATTGTGGAATGGGACATGTTATTGGTTATAAAGCTATGAAAATGGCTATAGAGAAAGCAAAACAGTATGGTTTAGGAGCAGTTGCGGTGCGAAATTCAACTCATTTTGGAATTGCAGGTTACTATTCCCTTATGGCAATTAAAGAAGGAATGATCGGTATTGCCGTCACAAATGCGAGACCTTCCATTCCTCCAACATTTGGAGTAGAACCCATGCTTGGAACAAATCCATTAACTGCAGGTGCTCCAACAGACGAATTTTTTCCTTACTTAATTGATTGTGCGACTTCTATCATTCAAAGAGGTAAAGTTGAAGTTTACAATCGAATTAATAAACCTCTTCCAGAGGGAGTAATCATAACAGAAAATGGAGAGACTGAAACCGATCCAGGAAAGGTTCTTAACGATTTAGCTAATAAAAAAGCAGCTTTATTACCATTAGGAGGAAGAGGTGAGGAAACTTCAGGATATAAAGGGTATGGATATGCTACCTTGGTTGAGATATTATCTGCTGCTTTACAGAATGGAATTTATTTAAGAGATACAATAGGGGTAGTTGAAAACGGTCAAAAACGATTGAAAGTGGGACATTTCTTTCTAGCTATTAATATTGAGAATTTTATTTCCTTAGATTCTTTTAAAAAAACCGCGGGAGAGATAATGAGAGGTCTTAGAAGTGCGAAAAAGGAACCTAATCAAGATAAAATATATACGGCAGGAGAAAAAGAATACATTGCAGAACAAGAAAGATTTAAAAAGGGTATATCAATAAATAAAAATCTTCAGCAAGACATATTAACAATGCAAAAAGAACTCGGTTTAAATCAATATCAATTTCCTTTCTAATTTATTTTAAATCTCGTTTAGAATCAAAGAATACACCATCCGATCGGCCAATTAGAGGTTCTGCATGTATGATAACTTCTTGTAAATTTTTAACATCTATTTCTTTAATTTTTTCTTCTAATAAATTAGAGTAGTCATGTACCTCCGATATGTTTAAAATCCCATCAAAAAAGACATGTAATTCAATAATACACTGCTCTAATGTTGTCCAACATTCAAGTCCATGATAACCTTTAACTTCTGGTTGGGATTTTAAAATAATTTCTATATTTTTCTTAAGGTTCTCAAATTCCTTAGGTTCCAATGGTTTGCATGCAATATCTTTTTGAGTAATTTTAGTATATTTACTTGATCCTTCAATATGAGTAATTATTCTTGAAATATTTTTTGCTTGATTTTTTAACTCTTTTTCAAATTTTGAAGAAATTTCGTGAGCTTCATTGAGAGTAAGTTTTTCATCAACGATAATAATTAAAGATAAGTAATAATTTTCCTTAATCCTAAAAACACTAAGATCCTTTACATTGATAATTTCAGGAAATTCTGATTTCATTGAATAGATTAAATTAATAATTTTTTCACTTAACGATATTTCTCCTCCTAAAGGATTCATTTCAATTATACATTCAACTTTATAAACGGGAAAGAATTTATTTGCTATATCTCTAATATTTTTTGTTATTTCATGAGCATGAACAACTGAGATATGATCTTCGACAGATAAATGGGCTTCTAAATATAATTGCCTCCCACTTGCGCGGATTTTTAAATCTTCAATTCCATTTACATGATCCAATGTAAAAATCTTTTTCCTTATTTCTTCTAAGACGAATAAATCCACAGGATTGAAATCAACAAGATCTTCGACACCACCTTTAGTCAGCTTTATTGCACTAATAATAATCCAAATAGATAAAATAATACTAAAAAAGGGATCTAAGAAAATAATTCCATATAAAGCAAAAATAAAACTTATAAGTACTATAATTGCTCTCATTGAATCTTGAAATAAATTTAAACCCTGAATTTCGAGAGAATGACTCTTTTGACGCCTTCCTTGCCATATTAATATTCTTGAAAAAACTAGATTTGTTGAAAATGAAATAATTAATATAATTAATCCAATATTTGGACTCTCAACTTGAAAAGAATTTGTAGCTATTGAAAATGCAGCATATATAATTAAAAGAATATATAAATTAACTAGAATAATTCCTTGAATCATTGCGCCAATGGAATCGGTTTTAGTATGTCCATACATATGTTCATAATCGGGCGGTTTTTGACTATGTCTAACAGAATAAATTGTAATTGATACAAAAATAATATCGACCATTGTATCAACAGTTTCAGACAAAAAACTCAAACTTCCCGTTATCAATACTCCTAATAATTTCAAAAAGGACTGAAAGAGTATTACTATAAATGAATAATATGCAAATTTAGTGTTTTTATTATAATTACTCAAATTGATTCAAATCTTTGAATAAGAAATTGTATTTTAATTTTGTTTTTAAAATTAGTTAGGAAAAAAAAAAATAATAATTTTATTAAATATAATTATAAAAATCTACTTCAGATCTTATCTCTTGGTACTATTATTTCCAAGTCAGAGATTGGATATGAAGAGCATGGATGAAAAAAGTTAAACTCTTTATCTGCTAATCGTCTCCAATCTGATTGTGGTTTAACGAAAATTTTTCCAGAGGTAAGGAGCGAGCGGCAATATCCACATTCTCCAGAACGACACTTAGAAGGAGGAGCTAATTTTGCCCTTTCCATTGCGACTACTACAGTTTCAGTAGATTTTGCGGGAATTTCTTTAGTAAGACCTCCAATATGAACCTTTATTTTAAAAATTTTATTCACAAGATCCTTAGGAAATCCGGGAGCTTCAGAAATATTTTTTACCTCTCCATACGCTTCCCAACGAATTCTTTTAGGTGGTAAATTAAATTGTTCTAATTGTTTTTCAACAAAATCGTACATAATTTGAGGTCCACAAACGAAAAATGAACAGTTATTTATATCAACATATTTTTTAATAATATCTGCTGTAATAAATCCTTGCTCACATCCTTCTAAAGTAACCTCTTCGCAGCTTAAAACGATTATAGTTTTTAACTTATCTGGTGCCTTTTTTTCCAGAGCTTTAAATTCCTCAAAATAAATAATATCGTCTTCTTCTGAACTGCCATAAAGTAACGTAAGTTTTGCATCCAAGTTCCCTTCAACAATTTCCTTTGCCATAGCTCGGAATGGAGTGATACCAGAACCTCCTGCTAACCCGACAATATGATTCTTATCCCTTAATGGTTCATAATAAAAGAAACCATCTGGATCTGAGCTAGTTACCTTTATACCTTTTATCCAATTATCCCAAATATAAGGCGTAAAAAAACCATCTTCAACTTTTCTTAGCGTTATTTCGTAAAATCCCTTTAAAGCGTCTGAAGGGGAAGATGAAATAGAAATAGGTCGTGTGATTTTTTCCCCATCAACTTCCACTTTTAAACTCAGATATTGGCCTGCTCTAAAATAGGATAATGACTTTGTTGTAGAATCTGGATCTGGAATTAATTTAATGGTTTTAGTAGATTTTGTCTCGTCTCTAATTTCATCAATAATAAGATATTGTTCTTTTGGATGAAGTTTATAGACTAGTTCATTTATAGGATCTGATGTTATTGGTTCACTTGAAGCTTTTTCTATTCTTTTCTTTCTTTTTGGCACCAATTTAGCAAAAGCTATTAAATCTCTTGTGCCTCCTTTTATACTTACCTTTAGTTTTTCTTTTTCATCAGTCATT
>JBHLLE010000307.1:0-5277 GCA_048885945.1 Candidatus Hermodarchaeota archaeon
AGAATATTTTGGAGTATCAGAAAAAAGAGTTCTTAATTTTTTGGATAAGTTAGGAATTTTTTTCCCCAGTCAGTTTGGTAGAACTTTTTAATTCTTTTTTTTCCAATAGTAGGATACCAGAACATATCATGGTAGATCATAGAAGCATAAGTAGGCCCCAAAAAGAAGAGTTCATTTCGAAATAAAGGATAAAGAAATTGCAAAGGTCCTTTACGTACCATCTGATCTCCCCAAATTACTAAGCTACGCTTAACTTTAAAATTCCAATTTATTTGAGATACATCTTCGCCAATAATTTCAATTTGTTCATAATCTCCGCATCCTAGACCTTCATCATGAGCTAATTTTATCGCAGGTAGTTTTAATGGCTCAAATCCCATCATTTTTGCAACAATTGTATCTATTGCAACTTGATCATAACCTGCAAGGATATAATTTTTAATTCGTGGGATCATGGTTCTTGGCCCAGCACCATCACCACATACTGTTCCATCTACAATTGCTAAAATGCTTGGATGAATTTGTTTTTGAATAATGAGTAGATCTACTAAGACTTCAGACATATATTGATGCGAAAAATGTCTCCTTTTAGTTAAAAGCCCTCCAAAAGCATTTTTCATTGCACATGTTATGCCGCCATGCTTCATTTCTCCAGCAGTTTTTTTTAAAGACCCTCCAACTGATCCTGTATGTCCGTGAGTTTTAATGGTTGGGAGGTGAATTATGGGTTTCCCTACATAAAACTCCGGAATAAGAAAACCATCTGGGAAGATTTTTGTATCCAAAACATGTAAGTTCATATTTTTAAGTTTAAGGAATTTTGTACGTAAAGATTCATACGGTACAAAAGGAATTCGAGTTAAAGGTATAAACCACACCCCATATTTCTTAATAATTGGTCCCCATTTATTTCCCTTTAGTCCTTTTTCAATATTCGTAACCACGGTTCTATTTTCAGCTGTGAAAAGATTGTTAGCATTATAACCATCTTCAATCATAGTTTTTAATATTCCTTCTACTTGCCAGGGAGGGCTAGAACAAGCAGGAAAGAATTTTGACCAACTAAGATTTAATTTAAGAATAATTTTTTCATTTTTTTTAAAATGCTCTGAATATTCCGCCAATTCCATTAGTTTTCTATAATCTTCAAGTACAGTTTTAGGTTTTGTTTTGATTACAAAAACTTGGGAATTTTTTATTGTCATTATATTATAAAGACTTTAGTCCTTTAACTTTATTTCTAAAAAAGAAGTATTGAGATATAATACTTATAAATATTTGAAAAAATAAAATAAAAAAAATTTTGTTTAAAAAGATTATAAGCTAATCAGAGACAAATTCCATTCCCTTATAGGATTTCTCCTCTTTCTTAAAAGGTAAACACATCATATAATGTGTTCCACCTAAGGGTATTTTTCTTGGGTTATCAATACCACACCCTACATGTTCGCCTTTTTCCTGGCATCTTGGGTGGAATGCGCATCCAGCTGGAGGGTTTATAGGACTTGGTACATCTCCTTCAAGGATAATTCTATTTTGTTTTGAACTAGGATCAAAAGTAGGTCGAGCGGATAAAAGCGCTCTAGAATAAGGGTGTGTAGGATTATAGAAAACCTCATCAATAGAGCCGCCTTCAACAAACTTCCCTAGATACATAACGCGAATATCATCAGCTATATGTTGTACTACACTTAAATCATGTGTTATAAAAAGATAAGATAAACCAAATTTTTGTTGTAATTCCTTTAATAAATTTAAGATTTGAGCTTGTACAGATACATCAAGTGCAGAAGTTGGTTCATCTAGCACGATAATTTCAGGATTACATGCTAGTGCTCTAGCTATTACAATCCGTTGCTTCTGTCCACCAGAGAATTCATGAGGATATCTGTCTAGATGTTCTGCTTTCATGGAAACCGTTTCCAGAAGTTCAAGAACACGTTGTCTAATTCGGGACTTTTTACTCATGCCTTCTAAAATACGGAGGGGTTCACCTATAATATTAACGATTCTCCAACGGGGGTTTAAGGAGGCATCTGGATCTTGAAAAACCATTTGAACCTTCTTTCTGAAAAATTTTCCGATCATAAAGTCTTCGAATATTTCTTTTCCTCTCAGAATGGCTCTCTTATAATATTTTCTTACCCATGGCGGAGTCTTGTCAAAAAATTTTTTAATTTCCGCAGTTCTTGGTTTATAAATATTGGTTACTCCTGCAAGAAATAACAGCTTTAGCTTTTTAATTAACCGTTCCCATAATCCTTTAATTCTTCCAGGATCAACACGTCTATCGCCATAATATATTTCACCCTCAGTGTTTGGCACAAGATCTAAAATTGTGTTACCAATTGTTGTTTTTCCGCATCCACTTTCTCCTACTAATCCTAAGGTTTTTCTTTTGTAAAGTTTAAATGATACACCATCGACAGCTTTAACTTCTCCTATTTTCCGCTTAAATAATCCTCCTAAAATAGGATAATACGTTTTAAGATCTTTGACTTCTAATATCGCCTTTTGCTTTTTGGAACTCCTTTCACGTCCTATTCTAAAATTTTTGGTTTCTTCTTCTCCAATAGTCATAATTTCACACTCTTTCAATTTTTAATATTATTTTATATTCGAAAAGATTCATCATCTTTCTTATCCCAATCAAATTTAGGTGAGTCTTTATATTTATCATCAAAAAGATGACAAGCAATAAAATACTTATCGCCTATTTCTGTAAGTACTGGCTTTATTTTATCACAAATCTCTAACCTAAAGTCGCATCTTGGATGAAATCTACATCCAGAGGGTGGATAAATTAAGTTGGGGACCATTCCTCTGATTGTTTCTAATTCTCGATCTCTTTTTTCAATGCTTGGAATTGCTCCAATTAATCCTTTTGTATAAGGATGACGAGGATTCTTGAATAAATCTACCGCAGTTGCGTATTCGACGATATTTCCACTATACATTACGGCAATTCTATCACATAGTTCTGCTATAATACCTAAATCGTGCGTTATCAAAAGGATTGACGTTCTAAATCTGGTTTTTAATTCTTTCATCAAATCAAGAATTTGAGCTTGAATAGTAACATCTAATGCTGTAGTTGGCTCATCTGCAATTAGAAGTGATGGGTTACATGAAAGAGCCATTGCTATCATCACTCTTTGCCTCATACCACCACTTAACTCGTGTGGGTATCTTTTAAGAATATCTTCAGCATCGGCGATTCCTACCTCCTTAATAATTCGACTTGACTTTTCTAGTGCTACATCCTTTATATTTGGAATATGAGCTGCTTCAGTTTTAAGCTCTGATATCTTTTCTTCGATACTTAACCTTTCTTCTTCTGATAATAAAATTTCTTTATTGGCTAATCTACTTTTAAGGTCTTTGATTTTTTCTAATTTCCTTTTTCTGTCTAAGATTTTTTTATCTAGAATTTGTTTCATTTCTTCTCTTTGGTGTAAAAAGAAAACCTCTGATACTTGTTTACCAACAGATATAACTGGATTAAGTGAATTAAGAGGATCTTGAAAAATCATTGTAATTTCATTTCCACGAAAATCCCTCATATCTTTTTCAGTCAGATCTAACAAGTCTCTTCCTTTGAATGTAACCGATCCTTCAAGGATTTTACCAGGTACTCGCACTAAACGTAGTATTGAGAGAGCTGTAACTGATTTACCACACCCAGTCTCACCGACAAGCCCAAGTGTTTCATCTTCATACATGTCAAATGATACACCATCAACAGCTTTTACTACTCCTTCTTCAGTGTAAAAATAAGTTTTAAGATTTCTTATTTCAAGAAGAGCTCTATTTTTTCTTTTTAAGCTCTCTTGATCAGAAGCTGTTTCTTGTAAAGTATCAAATGTTCCTATTTCTTTTGCTGGTTTCATTTTCCTTACTATTTCCGTTTATTAATCTATTTTAATTCAAAAGATTTATAAGTTTTTTAATCTTGGGTCTAATGCATCTCTTAAGCCATCACCGAGAAGCATAAAACCTAACACTGTAATCAATATCATGAATCCAGGCCACAGAGAAGCCCATGGTGCAGAGTAAAGATTAGTTCTGGCAAAATTAATATCATTTCCCCATTCTATCATATTGGGGTCACTAAACCCTAGATATGAAAGCGCAGCTAACCCTAGAACCCATGATCCGACATCAAATGTGAACGAAATAATTATTGGTTGAATTACATTAGGCAGTATATGTCGAAACATTATTCTCCAATTTCCTGCCCCCGCTACTCTTGCTGCTTGAATATATGGCAATTCTCTGGCTTGTAATACATTTCCCCTTATTAATCGGGAGTAATATGGAATCCCCAGAATACCCCATACTATCATAATATACTGAATTTGCTGTCCCACAATAGAAATAATCACTAAAGCTAGAATTAATCCTGGAAAAGCTAATAAAATATCACATATTCTCATTAGGATTGAATCGATCCATCCGCGATAATAAGCTGCGATAACACCAACTGCGATCCCACCGATAACACTCAACATAATTGCGGGGAGCGCAACCGATAAAGATGATCGTGCACCGAATATTAACCTTGATAACACATCATATCCTAGTTCTGACTGTCCTAAAGGATGAGCTGGAGATGGTGGATTCCATGCACCAGGATGGCTATGGGTAACATATTCAAAATTATAGGGAGAAATCCAATGACAAAATACAGCTAATGATACTACAAAGAATACAATTGCGATCCCTGTGATTGTTAATACTGATTTAAACCGTCTAATAAATTTTCTCTTTCCTCTAACTCTTTCAAATTCAATTTCTCTTTGTGTTAGATCATCTAATCTGGATCCTGGGAGAAATAAGAATTTCAGATTTTTAAAAATCCATGAGATGACATTCTTTGATACTTTTTCTTCTTCTGGTATTGCTTCGCTTACAACTTCTAATTCCATTTCATAAGTTTTTTCCATTTTTTATATCACATCATTTTTTTGATTAATTTTAAAATCTTATTCGTGGATCTAATATTGCATATAGGAGGTCAGTTATTAGAGTAGCCATTACAAATATAATTGTTACTATGAATACTACTGCGTTTATCAACCAGTAATCTACCAGCCCGATAGCTTCAACAAGTAATGACCCCATTCCATTTAAGCCAAAGGTTGTCTCTGTAAGAACTGCCCCCGCTAAAAGACCTGCTACATTTAACCCAATGACCGTAACAGTCGGTATCATCGAATTCTTGAGGGCATGCTTATGTATTACCGCCTTTTCTTTACACCCTTTAGCTCTCGCGGT
>JBHLLE010000308.1:0-5273 GCA_048885945.1 Candidatus Hermodarchaeota archaeon
AAATACAGCAAAATAGAATTAATAGGTAACGAGATCAATGATAATAAATCTCAAAACAATTTGGAAACCGTAAAAAATTATGATAAAGTAATTTCCTTTCTTAAAATGAAAAGTTTTAAAATGATTTCTATTATTAATTTTTTAGTTTTCATAACATTAAATTTATTCAATTTAATTTTCGCATTTTTAATAATAAGTGAAATCTTGCCAGGAATAAAATATAGTTTACCAGGGACAGGTATTGAAGGTTCAGAACCAATTGCTATTTCACATTTTACTTATTTTCTTATAATTATCTCTCCGACGATGGCAACTTTATTTTTAATCCATATATATAAGGATATTAACAAAATAGATTATGACCAATTTAATAAAATTTTAGCAACTTTACCTAAACCTGTCCAAAAGAATATTCTGGAAAATTTAATCTTATTGAACAAGAAATTTCGAAATAAAATAAGGATTTAATAATGGTTTTATTTAAGCAAATTAAAAAATAGTGGTTATGTTAAATAAATGGATGTGAAAAATGTCAAGGCGTCTACTCTTTAAAGTAATAGTTGTTGGGGATGGAGGGGTAGGAAAAAGTACAATGATACAAAGACTCGTGACAGGACATTTTATCCCTCAAAAGATTACAATTGGAACAGATCTAGCAACCTATAGCATTCCAATTGAAGATAAAGGAACAGTAAAGCTACAAATCTGGGATTTTGCTGGAGAAAATCGCTTCCGATTTTTTTTACCTAATTATGCTCGTGGAGCTATGGGATGCCTTTTGTGCTATGATCTCACCAGGTATGCAAGTTATGAAAATCTGAGAGAATGGTATAATATTGTAAAGGAAAATGCAACTAATCCTGTTTTTGTTTTAGTTGGGTGTAAATTAGATCTTTCAGTAGATAAAAGAGTAGTGAGATTTGAAGAAGGTGTTGAATTTCAAAAAAAATACGACCTTGACTATTTTTTTGAAACCTCTTCAAAATCAGGAGAAAATAATAAAAATATTTTTAAGACTTTAACAGAAGGAATTTTAACTAAAAAGACTCCAATATAAAAGCTTATTTTTACTTTCTTTTTAAAAATTTATTACATTGATTTATAGTTTGAATTTTAATATTTTTTAAAGACAAAAAAAGTAAATAAAAAGAAATAATATAAAATTGAGTTATAAGATATATTTAATCTTCAAGTAGTTCTCTGATTTCTTCAGCACTTAAATTTAAATATTTAGCTGTAACTAAATCCTTACCCATAAGAGTTTTAAAATTCTTTTTTCGCTTCTTATTTATGAATTTCTTCATTTCACTTAAATCAGGATTTGCATTTGTGATTTCAATTAGCTTCATTTCTTTTGCAGCATCTAAAACTTGTTGACCTACATCAGTTCTAATTATTAACATAGCTTCTGGTTTAGGAGCTCCCCATGGTGAGTAAGAAATATCTGAAAATTCTCCAGAGAAATCTGTGCAATATTTACAACCCGCCATCCCTCCAGAAGAACACGCAAATGCTATTTTTAGAGAAGTTTTTTCAGCACCTGTATTAAAATCGCTAACTAAAATTTTTGCTAGTCCTTGTAAATGGCATGGATTGCCAATTATACCAATTTTGTCTTTTTTATCTAAATAAGCTTTTCCAATACCAGTAATTAATGGTCCAGCATTTTCCATAGTTGTTGAAGGAATTAAATTCTTTGCAGATTTACCATCGTCAACCACTTCTGGAAATGCTACAGGAGGTTTTTTGCTTTTTTGATTACCAAGAACCATGTGTTTTACAATTCCTTTTTCAAATGCAGCTAAAACAAGATTATATAAGATATCATCTTTATTCTTTGATTTAACTTGAACTATATCTTTATACACTCCAACAGCTAAATCAACTCGCGTTTGACCAAATAGTTTCTGTTCTATTTCTCTTACGGGCAAAAAACTTCTAGGACAAGCATTATAACATAAGCCAATTGTTTCAGCACACTCATCAACTACATATGCTTCTCCAGTTTCTTGGTTAAAATCCATATGAGGGCAAAAAGCGTTGCAAGATCCGCAGTGAATGCAGAGACCTGCGTAAATTACTTCATTTTCTAAATCTTGTGAACATTTTTCTACTTTCAATTTTCCGCATACTCCGTTGAAAATTATTCTAATTTGAAAAATTTTACATTACATTTAAAGATAGTGTGAAATTTCATACTCTTCGGAAAGAGCTTCCTACAATTTATAAAATTAAGTCTTTAAAAAAATACTTAATTATCTATTCTAAGAAACGTGAACAAGTATCATCCATTTTTTTTATAATATGTTCCCGATCTTTCCAAACAATCCAAGTAGATCCAGACTTCTCAAAATTAAATCCGCTGTATTCTTTTTCTTTTAACTTTTTTAAAGTTTTTTTGACAAAACTCCAAGAAAATCCTGTTCTGTCGACTACTTCTTTAATTGCTATCGGATGATTTATTTCAAGCTCATAATTGAAGAAGTCGATAATTTTTTCAAATCCCGTTTTAGGAGCCGAATCGTCATCTTTAGAATCTATTTTATGTTCACCTAATTTTTAAAACTAAAAAAATTTATAAAATGAATTTATGCATTTTTCTCCTTTATCTCATGCAATAAAATTAATAATATCATATAAAAATTTAATAATAAGTGGAAAGTATTGAATTTTTTCAATAAAAATTATTTTCTCATTTTAAGAAATTCGCCTGAGCTCATCAAATCACAAGGTAGAAAATATTTTTTACCAGATTTTTCAACGAATTCTTCTAATTTATAGCACCATTTTTTATAATTTCGCTTACCTGCTCCAAATGGTCCAGGTGTACTCATTCCTGCTAGCATCGTATCATCAATGGTTTTGTAGTTAGTTACCACTTTCTCTTCAAGGAGTCTACATCCTTCATTTAATTGTAATGCCATATATAGATCAAAATCAAATAAATTAGCTTTATCTACTTTTTTCATCAAAAGTTTTCCATCATCTGTCCACTTGCAAAAACCCCTTCCCGTTTTTTTTCCTAGTTTGCCATCATTAACGTATTCCGTTAGCACCCTTCCAGGTGCAAAATCCGGTGATAAATTCTTTTCAAAATACTTAAGACTATTATACACAACATCTAAACCTAAATAATCAAAACGCGCACACGGGCCCATTTGTTGTAGGTCAGCAAAATCAGCGTCTATACTTTCAAAAGCAATATTATGTTCCACAGCATAATCAAGAAGCCAATTAATATACATACTACTTGTAATAATTAACCTATTGACGATAAATCCAGGACTTTCTTTCTCTATTCTCGCTATGAATCGTTTACCTCTAATACAAGGTAATTTTAAACCAAAATTTATAGCAGTATTCATAGTCTCTTCTGAAGTATTCTCGCCTTTAATTACTTCGATTAATCTAAGAACTACGATAGGAGTGAAAAAGTGCATTCCAACGACATTATTTGCTCTTCCAGATTTAGAAGCTATTTTTGTAATGCTCATAGTTGAAGTATTAGATGCTAATATAGCATGATTAGGTGAAAATTTACCTAGATTTTCAAATAAATTTTGTTTTAAATTCATTTTTTCGGGAATCGCTTCAATAATAAAGTCCGCATTTGAAACGGCTTTATTTAAATCTGTTTCTTTAAATAAATTTTTAAGTAATAATTTTGAATTAAGTTCTTGAGATAGAAGATTTTTGTTTTCAAGTTTTACCAAATTGTTTTCAATTTTACTTACAGCACTATTAAGAATTTCGCGTGTTAAATCAGTTATGATGACTTTTTTAAAACCTGCCATTAATGCGACTTGTGCGATTTCATGTCCCATTGTGCCTGCTCCAATTACTGTTATCGTTTTGATAGAGTTAATATCAACCATATTTATCAATTAAATAACAAAAATTATAAAGTTATTTTGAAATGATTTTAAAAAAGAATAGCTTCTATTTAGCAATCTATAGGAAAAAGAAAATAAAAAAAAATAATTCTAAAAATGCATTTAATATATAACAGATATTATATACCATGATATTAACATGGTTCCAATACCAAGAAAAATCGAAATAGGAAGTCCTGGAAGGATTTTATTGTGTTTTAAACCTTGAATTGTAATTCCTGTTCCAATAATGATCGCGATAGCAGTAAATATCATAACAAAAATATTTCCAGTAATTATAAGAGCACTTGATGTAAGCATGCTATAAAAAGCTAAATCGCCAATTCCAATTTCTAATTTAGATGTATCGTATTCCATTTCACCTTCTTTTATCTTTTGATTTAATTCTTCTTCTGTAAATTGTGAATCCATGCTATCTTTAGAAGCAATATCAATTATATTTTTAATAGGGCCTTTTTTTGATTTTACGGCAAATATATCCCAAAGAGAGATTCCAATAAGTATGGCTAAAGTCGTCCATAGAGGCATCATGACTCCCATTAGAGCCCCTATTAACAGCCCTATATAAAGAACTATTAGATTTTTAGTAAAAAGAGAAAACGAAGTCAAATATCTATAAATCATTAAAATAGTAAGAATTCCAGTTCCAATTAGTAATATATAATAACTAATATAATAGCTGGCAATAATTAGATCTGTTTCTGGAAAATTTATAAATATTAAATAGAGTATAATCTGTCCGAAAAATAGAGTAAGTAGGAAACCAAGAAATCCAAAGGTTATACCAAAAATATATTTTAAAATGTCAATTCCTTTTCTTTTTACTAAAAAAATTATGATGAATGACGATATAGCAGCCATAATCGTAAAAATTAATCCATTAATTAGCCCCGCAGCTAGACCATATTCCGATTCCGATACATACCCACCCTCAACTTGAATTCCTGCTAAAACATATGTGGAATATGCTAAAAGTCCAGCAAATATTACTACAATTATTATAGGTAATGGGTAAAATCTTCGAGAAATTCTGAAGGTTGGAAAAAAATGAGGAATAAAATCTTTTTCCACAGTTTCGTGATTATCAGTATTTTCCATGATTTTCTTAATTTTTTCTCGTTGGTTATATGATTCTTGGTTATTTTCATCAAAGTTTGTCATAATAAATTTTTAAAATTTAGAATATAGTTTTTTTAAATAATATTATTATTAATAACTTAAAAATCATAAAATAAAAAAAAGAAAGTATTCAATATCAAATTATTAATTATAAAGTGATAAATTCAGCTACACTTTATATATTTAAAATAAAATGAATTGTTATATACATTAACATTAAAATTATTTAATTATTGAGATTAATAAAATTAAAAGGGTTGT
>JBHLLE010000309.1:0-5254 GCA_048885945.1 Candidatus Hermodarchaeota archaeon
ACACGAAATTTCTAAAGATTTTGGGATTAAATCTATTGGGGGGACTATCCCACCAATAAGAATGGAACAATCAAGTGGTTCCTACAACCAAAGGAAAGTGGAATTAAATAACATTTTAGAAGAATTTTTCAAGACGAATAATATTCCTTACGCTGATTTATATAGAGGTATGATGGATAACTCGGGAAATTTAAAAAGTGAGTGCGCTTATATGGATGGCCTTCATTTTTCAATGGAAGGATATAAACAAATGGCATATGTTATCTTTAAAGACGCAATCCAACTTATCATTGAAAAGAACTTATTTTAAAGTTATTTTATTTTTTCTCGTACCAATATCCAATCAGATGATCGTACATTCTAATAAACTCTTCTAGTACGATATGGTATCTATCTGCTGCTTCTTTGTTTGGATTAATTGTTATCGTTTTAGAGTTTTCTAACTTTGCTACTTGAGCTATGTCCTTTATCAATCCTAATCCGTAAGCGGCTAATAAGCCACAACCTCGTAAACTTGCTTCTGGTTCTTCGGTTAATATTTGCGGTAATTGCATTACATCAGCTTTGATCTTATACAATAATTTATTGCGAGTAGCTCCTCCCAGACAATAAACTTGTCTAATTTTTACTCCTAAATTTTTAAAATTTTTAACATCTTTTCCAATTGCTAACGCAACACCTTCCATTACAGAACGAGCTATATGTGCCGCTTTATGATTTAGAGTCAAACCATAAAAACATCCTCGGGCAAGCACATTCTCTTGTCGACGTTCGCCTAACATATAAGGATAGAATAATAACCCTTCGCTTCCTATTGGAACATCTTCTGCCATTTTTATCATTTCTTCGTACGATGTATCTTTTTTATCTATAGAACTGAGTAAGTCTTTACACCATTTCATGCTCAAACCTCCAGTATCTAGCATCGTAAAAGGAATCCACCCATCAATTACATGCCTGAGATTTTGAACTAACGGATTAACAATTGGTTTATCTTTATGCACAACAAATAGAGTACTTGTTCCCGTCATATCTACAGCGGTTCCTTCTCCAGTAAGGCCTAAACCTAATAATGAAACAATGAAATCTCCTCCTCCAGCAATTACTGGTACATTTTTAGGTAGTCCAATATCTTTTGAGATATCTTCTTTAACATTTCCAATAATATCATATGAATTATAGATTGGGGCAAATTTCGTTAGATCTACATCCAATATTTTAGCCATTTGTTCGTTATAGTTATTTGTTTTAAAGTCGTATAGATAAGTCCCTGACGCTTCGCTCGGATCGGTTGCTACGATGCCAGTGAGTTGATAATTAATAAAATCTTTAGGAACGAGGAAAATTTTTGTTTTTTCATAGACTTCTGGTTGATGATCCTTAATCCATCGAACTTTAACTCCAGGCCAACCTGTAGTAATAGGATTTCCCGTAATTTTAGCAAGTTCAGATTCGTCATTTTCTTTTTTTATTAAATTACATATATTTTCACACCTCTTATCCATCCAGATCTGCGTCCATTCCGTTGTTATGTTCCCTTCTTCGTCAATTCCTACTGGACCATGCATCTGTCCGCAAGTACTAACCCCTTTTATTGAATTGATATCTATTTGAGATGTATTGATGATGTTCTTCATTACTTTTTTTGTCAGATTCCACCATACTTCAGGTTTTTGTTGAGCCCATCCAACCTCTGGGCTATCTACTTCCTGTTCTAACTGTGATACTTCTAAAATCTCGCCTTCTTTACTAACTAAAGCCGCACGAATGCTTTGGGTTCCCAGATCAATTGCTAAAATATTCAAAGTTCCTATTCCTCAAATTAAATCTATTAATTTTTTCTAACGAAATAACCTTTTAACTATTTATTCTTTGATTTTTAAAATATTTGAGCATTTTTCTTTGATTATATTTATTCCAATTTTAGTAATTCTTTTTGCCAATTCAGTAATTTTCCATTTTTCGTAATCTTTCACATATGTAGAAAAAGTATTCTGCAGTGGATCTTTCCACTTAGAGGGAATTTTATCGGCTCCTAATTGAGCACCAAGTATAGCTCCAATATTACCGCAATTACAATCTGCATCAAAACCCATCATTGCGGCTATACAAATGGATTTTCCCAGAGGATCTTCTTTATCTTCTGCTCCATATAATAAAGAAAGAATTATTATCCCAATATTAGGTAAAACGTGCACATCTGGAGCATGAACTTCGGGAACATATTCCGTTAAAAAGCTTAATCTTTCTTTATTTTCAGATATTTCTTGTTTTATCAATATTTCTTTCTTAATTTGATCCCAATACTTAATAAGTTTTCTCCTTGCTTTTTTGAAGTCATTTGGATATTGTTCACGAATATTTTTTGCTGTTATTACCATCTGAGTGTAAAGGCTTTCGTTCTGAGGAGGCATAAATTTAAGTGCTAAATTTATATTTTCGTTAATATTTGATATGAAAAATGCTTGAGATACTAAGATGGCTACAAAAATCTCGCCTTCTATTCCAATTCCGGAATGAGAAATACACCCGTCTATTTCAGCGTATTCTTTAGCGACTTTTGGACATCCAGGAGCAATTTGACCCCAAATGTCTGCCCTCATTTGAGCACCAATCGCATCGTAATACACATTATTACGAGTGCCAGATTCAGGTGGCCAAATACCTAACTTTAGATTTTCTAAAGCTACTTTTTCGGCTGTAAAATAAAATTTATAAAGAAGATCTACCCATTCTTTTGCTATATCTTTAGAGGTAAGGTCAATTCCGTTTTTTTCTAAAGCGATTAACGCACAAATTTCATACATTTCATCGTCGTTTACGTAGTCTAAATCGATTGGTTCGGGATAATAAGTAATATTTCCATATTTTCTTTTAATATCAAAAAAAGGCATAAATTCTACAGGTGCTCCAACATAATCTCCTGAAATTCTTCCTAACCAAGAACCAAATACCTTATTATAGTATTCTGTAGAACTGATTTCTAACATTATTATTTCAAATATTTATTTTAATATCAAGATTTTTAATTTCAGAAAAAACAAGGATTCTGTGAAAAGATTAATTTAAAAAAACATAACGAATAAATTTAGCTCAATATGATTTCAATATTTGGAGAATATAAAGAATGATTAAAACCAAAATTACTGAAATTTTAGGGATTAAAAATCCAATTATTTGCGGAACGATGATGGCTTTAACAGGTCCTAAATTCACTGCTGTATGCTCCAATGCAGGAGGACTTGGTATTTTAGCCTCAGCCATATATAGGAAAGCTGATGAATTACGTGAAGCGTTACAGGAACTTAAAAGTCTAGTTAAAGAACCATTTGCGGTGAACATGAATCTTTTTCCGATGCTTAAACCTCCAAACCAAAAGAAGCATTTGAAGGTGATGATAGATGAGGGGGTTAAAATTATCGAAACTTCTGGCCACGAGGCAGGTGAAAAATTTCTTCAAACTTTCAAAGATCACGACATTATCTGGATGCATAAATGTGCTGGCGTGCGTTATGCAAAGAAAGCAGCTTCACTTGGAGCAGATATTGTAGAAGTCGTTGGTTGGGAAAATGGGGGTCATGTTGGGAATTTTGACATTGGTACTTTTGTACTAACTCCCGCAACTGTTGATACCATAGATGTCCCCGTTATTACGGGAGGTGGTGTTGTTGATGGGAGAGGATTAGCTGCTGCGTTAGCATTAGGAGCAGAAGGCGTCTTAATAGGTTCACGCCTTCTGATTACTAAAGAATGTCCCATCCATGAGAACTTGAAAAATGCTCTTCTTAAGGCTACCCCGTACGATACTACCATCGTTTTGAGGTCAGTAAATAATGCACTTCGAGTATGGCACAATCCCGCTACTCAAAATATCCTCGAATTAGAAAAGTCAGGTGCTCCTGCTACGGAACTTTTTAAGGCAGCGTCGGGAATGTTTACCAGAAAGATGTACGAAGAAGGAGATGTAGATGCAGGTATGATGACCATTGGGCAAGGACTTGGACTTTGTAATGATATCCCAACAGTAAAAGAATTAATCGAGCGAGTAGTAAAACAAGCAGAAGAGATAATGCGAAATTTACCTCTTTCCTAATTTTTTTTTTAGTTTCTTTTTTAATTTATTATTAAAGTATTAGAAAAAAGATATTACGAGTTAATAAGGCTGTCTTATTACTTTTCCAGGACTTTTTATTTTTTGTTTTTCGTTTTCCACAACCATTTTCCCATTAACCATTACATATTTTATACCTTCACAAAATTGGTTTGGCTCTTCATATGTTGCTTTATCTCTAATTCGATTATAATCAAATATCACAACATCAGCCCATGTTCCCTCAATTAAAACTCCACGATCTTTTATTCCTAATCTTTGAGCGGGAAAAGAAGTCATTTTTCTGATAGCTTCTTCTAAGGTGAGAATTTTTTCTTCTTTTACATATTTCGAAATAACGCGAGGATATACGCCATAAAAACGTGGATGAGATATTTGTTTATCTTTTAATAAAGGGACTCCAAGACCATCGGTTCCAACCATCTGATACCGATTTTTCATTATTCTCCGAATATCTTCCTCTCCCATACCTTCGATCGTAATCTGAACAACAATATTCTCGTCAATAAGTAATTCAAAGTAAGTTTCCCATTCGTCTATCATTCCTTTCATCTTTGTAATTTCTGTAATGCTTTTCCCGTCAATACCTTTCCATTTTTCTGAACCTGCGTAGGTAACGAATATATTTTCGAAACCAACTTCTCTAATCCAGTTTTCCCAGTTTATGTCACTATTTAAAACATCATTTTTTATGCGTTCTCTTTCTTTAGAGTCTTTTAAACGCTCCAATATTTTTTCTGGTCCTCCTTCTTGTGCCCAAGATGGTAGGGTCGCTACTAAACCCGTCATTCCTCGGGTGTATGGATATTGATCAAATGTAATACTAAGACCTCGCTCATTTGCTTCTTCTATTACACTCAGAGTTTCCTTACTAGTACCCCAATATTTCCGTCCTGAAATCTTGTGATGAGCAATGTGACCTCCAATACATCCTGATTTTTCCACTATTTCGATTAGTTCTTTAACCGCATTTACTATGTCATAACCTTCACTTCGGATATGGGAGAAATAGAGACCATTATATTTTGCTACAATTTTTGCTAATTCTATTATCTCATCTGTTTTTGCATATACTTGTGGAGCATAAATAAGCCCAGTACTTAAACCAAACGCTCCCGCTTGCATTGCCTCTTCTAATAATAA
>JBHLLE010000310.1:0-5240 GCA_048885945.1 Candidatus Hermodarchaeota archaeon
CATAATTTTTATTTTAGTAATTTTTATTATATTTATGAAATTAGTGTGCCCTATTGCTGGAGTGGGTAAGCGTTTACAACCCTTTACGTTTTCAAAACCTAAAGCGTTTTTAAAAATAGCGGGAAAGGTACTAATAGAACATATTTTAATAAAATTAAAAAAAGCTTTTCCAAGGGGCACAGAATTATGTTTCATTGTTGGTTATAAAAAAAGACATATTAAAGAATATTTAACTGATCATTTTTCCGATTACTTTAATTTACATTATATTGAACAACAACCTATGGGATATTCTGCTGGAACGCCTTATTTTTCTGGATTAGGAGATGCTATTTTATTAGCACAAGATTTCGTTAAAAATGACGATTGTTTTATATTTTTAAGCGATCGATTACCTTTAGAAGATTATACTTCCATTATTTTAAATTTCCACCAAGAAGAATGCGACGGAATTTTTAACGTAAAAAGAGTTGACCATCCAGAATATTATGGGGTTTTAGTATTAGACAATAACGGAAAATATCTGACCAAAATAGTTGAAAAACCTAAAGATTTTATATCAGATTATGCTATATCTGGAGCTTATTTATTTTCAAAAAATATTACTCCAAGAATTTTTGAATTATTAGAAGAACAGAGTAAAATTCCAATTGAAAACGGACAAGAGCACCAATTTACTCCAGTAATCGAACAATTAATAGAAGAAGGAGCAAAATTTACAATAAATGAAATGCAAGGTGAAATTTTAGATTTTGGTAGACCAGAATCATTATTGGATGGTAATAGGCATCTATTAACTGAACTGAAATTAAAGAATCCATTGTACGAGGATTTAGTCAATTCAGGTAACATTACCAACACAAGAATTATACCCCCTGTTTCTATAGGAAAAAATACAGAAATTAGTGATTCCGTAATTGGTCCAAATGTATCGATTGGAGATGATATCATCATTGACAGGTGTATTTTATCCGAATCTGTTATAGGTGACGGTAGCCATCTTAAAAAATTGATTTCATCAGATAGCATTATAGGAGATTATTCAATATTGGAAGATCTAATTAAGAATGCAATAACTATTGGAGATTCTTCTTATATTACCACATCTAATATGAAATCTTTCTAAAAAATATAGAAAAAGGAAAAAAAAATATTAATACTTTTTATGATTATAGAGAATAACAATTAGATTTCGAAATTTTTACTACTATTAAAAAAGTTTTCAGACAATCTTGAGATATAAAAAAATTTTTGTTATATGTTTTTTATTGGTAAACTTCTCAGTTATCTTTATAAGTGTTGATGCCAGAGCTCAAGCAGACTTTGATATGGATGTTGAAGAAGAAGAATCTTTTATTTGGGAAGTGACTGATTTAAATAAACACGAATTTGAAAAAACTTTTGGATTTGAACCAGCTTTTGAAAACGGTGACAAAACAAGAAGAACTATTGAAGATATTGATGATTCTGACGATGGATGGTATATAACCGTTGAAGTATGGGATTATCAAAGAGATTTTGATGACGATGGTGATATTCAATACGAAAATGTGTACGATTCTCCAGGAGATTTTAGAGATAATATATTTTTACCTACTCCCGTTGATGAATATTTAGAAGAAGCGTCGGAAGACCTCCCTTCAGAATATCTCGTTGAGGGATTAAGAGTTACTATTCGAGAAACGGATTATAACAGAATTCTTGAATACGATTCGAGAGGTATTTTAGTTTCTGAACAATTTGAAAATAAGGACGGTATAGTGATTGTTAAAGTTGAAGGAACATTCCGTATTATTCCTATAGGTAATTTTTATTTAGGATATATTGCTTTAGCAATAGCAGCTATAGTAATCGTAATGATAACGAAAAAGAAATTTATCATTAAAGATACTCTATAATTTTTAAAAAATTTATTATGTTTACTCATTTTTAACCGTTAATTTTATTTTTTTTAATTTTATAGAAATCATTACATATCAAGTTTTAATTAAACTGATTATTTCTTTTAGATTATAATTATAAGAGGAATTTGAATATTAGATCATACTTGAAAAAAAAATAATAAAAGGAATTTATGATGGGAGATTTAGTTCTGAAAAAACTTGAGAACTTTTCAGGTAGAGATGGACCGCTAGTTCTAATTATCATGGATGGAATTGGACTAGGAAGGAAGGACGACAGTAATGCGTTCTTTTTAGCGAACACTCCTTTTTTAGATAAAATTCAAAGATATTGTATTAAAGATAAGTTATATACTGAACTTAAAGCTCATGGAACTGCTGTAGGATTACCAACCGATGAAGAAATGGGTAATAGCGAAGTAGGACATAATGCGTTCGGAGCGGGCAAGGTAGTTAAACAAAGAGCAGTTTTAGCTAAAGAAGCAATATTAACGAAAAGTTTGTTTAATGACGCTAAATGGCTCAATCTCGTTAATTATGTAAATACCAATAATAAAGCGTTACATTTTATTGGATTATTATCTGATGGGTATGTACATACACACATCTCTCATTTAATTGGACTATTATATGGTTCAGTAGAATCATTTATCAAAAATGTAAGAATACACACGTTGTTAGATGGGAGAGATGTACCCCCCCAATCGGCAATTTTATATGTTGAAGAATTAGAGAGAGAGCTAAAAAAGATTAATAATCGTGAAGGTTTTGATTATAAAATAGCTTCAGGGGGAGGCAGAATGCGTGTAACCATGGATCGATACAATTCTGATTGGAATGTAGTTAAGAGAGGTTGGGAAGCTCATGTATGTGGTATCCCTGAAAAGTTCCCTGGGTATAAAGGGTATTTTCTTTCCGCACAGGAAGCTATAAATCAAGCTAGAATCGTTGATCCTAATCAATCTGATCAATACTTACCATCATTCGTAGTTGTAAACGAAAATCAATTTCCTGTAGGAAAGATGGAAGATGGTGACGTCGTTGTCTATTTTAACTTTAGAGGAGATCGTGCTATACAAATTTCACGAGCATTTGAAGAAAAGAATTTCGTAGAGTTTGAAAAAAAATGCAATCCTAATCTTTATTATTATGGTCTTTTACAATATGACGATAAGCTGAATATCCCTCAGAATTATTTTGTTGATCCCCCCAAAATAATTAATACCCTTTCAGACTATTTATCAGCAGAAGGGATTAAACAATTTGCTATAGCAGAAACCCATAAATTTGGACATATTTCGTATTTCTATAAAGGAAATCGAGATATCTCCATTCCTGGAGAAGACTGTGTAGAGGTTAAATCGGATCCTTCAGAAACTATTAAAGATCATCCCGAAATGAAAGCTTATGAGGTTAAAGATCAGTTAGAAAAAGCGATTTTATCCGGAAATTATAAATTTTTGAGAGTAAATTTTGCAAATGGGGACATGGTGGGTCATACTGGAGATAAAAATGCAGCAATAATAGCTGCAGAAACTGTGGATAAATGCGTAAAAGATATTATATCATTAGTTAATGGTTTAGAGGGAATCACTATAGTGACAGCAGATCATGGGAATATTGATGAGATGGATAATATGAAAACTGCTCATACTCTCAATCCTGTAATGTTTGCAATTATGGATTCTGCTTATTACAATCCTTTTAAAATTGGAAGTAAATATGTAATCAACGAAAATATTCAAGAACCTGCTTTAGGGAACGTTGCTGCGACAATATTAAATCTTTTAGGATATGAAAAACCAGAAGAATTTTTAGATTCCTTAATTAAGTTCATTTAAGGAACAATAAATTAGTTTATTAATTTATAAATATATAAAAAAAATTTGTTTTTGTTAATAACTGGCTAAAATTATACTCGCAATTATGATGGCAACAATAAAAAATACTATTATCATAATTATAAAGAGTATAATTAAAACGATAATAACAAAAACTAGCGAAGAAGCAAACCCCTGATCGTAGATTTTAGAAACAATTATGGCACCAACGATTAAATTAATTGCTAATGCGATAAGGTAAGAGATAAGCGGATCGAGATTTGCGTAATTAAGTGCGAAACCAACAACAATAAGTACTATTAACCAAACAATATTTACAATTATCGCTTTACTCCACGAGTCTGACCAATCTTTCTTAGCAGCCAACCATTTTGTAATTATAATTCCGAATATAAATACGATAATTGCCACTATTATCATGGTTAATATTATCACTAATAATATATCTCCAACAAATTCACCAAGTTGTAACATCATCTTTATTATCAGCTCAAATTTGAATATATCTTAAATATAGAATTTTGAAATATAAAAATTTATGTGAAAATGTTATTAAGAGATTAAAAAACCTTCATTAGAGAAGGCAACTTATCCAATAATAAATTTTGAGGTAAATGAGAATCTATAATTAATTTTTAATAATTTATTTTTCAATAGAATTTTAGAGAATTTTTTTTCCAAGAGCACTTGATATAAACTCTACTGCAAGCTTCCCTGTTTTATTAGCATAATCAAGAATGGGATTTATCTCAACTAAATCCATCGAGACCATTTTCTGACTTTCTGCAATTAATTCGCAAGCTAAATGCGCCTCTCGATAGGTTAATCCTCCAGGAACAGTTGTTCCAGTTCCAGGCGCTACAGAAGGCTCAACAGAATCAATATCAAAACTAAAGTGAAAAGATTGTTCACCACTTCTCTTGGTAACAATATCTATTGCTTTCGCCATAACTTCTGAGATGCCTAATTCATCAATATCTTTTATAGTAAAGACGGTAATATTGCTATCTTTTAAGCTTTTCTTTTCCAAGGGATCAAGCTCTCGAATACCAATTAAAGCAATAGATTTATCATTTACCATCGGAATTTTTGCTCCTAGACCTATTAAATGGGGGTGACCACGACCTGAAATTGTAGCCAAGGCCATTCCATGTATGTTTCCACTTTCAGTTGTTTCGGGAGTGTTGAAATCTCCGTGGGCATCCATATATATAAGCCCTATTTGTTCGTAATGAAAAGTTAGTCCTGCTACTGAACCTATTGTAATAGAGTGATCTCCCCCTAATATTAAAGGAAAATTTCCTTTTTTTACAATATTTTTAACGTGTTCGCTTAAAGTTTGAGAATGGTTAACTATATCTTCGAGAAACCTTAATTTAGGATCTCCCATATTTCCTGTTTCAAAAGTACAACAATAAATATCTCCATCATCTTTCACAGAGTAACCCAAATCAACTAACATTTGATTCAATCCCGCATAGCGTATAGCGCTTGGACC
>JBHLLE010000311.1:0-1092 GCA_048885945.1 Candidatus Hermodarchaeota archaeon
ATCATTTTTCTGAAGCATCTAAAATAAGTTTTAATTCGCTAACATGTAATCTTTTTCCGGTCCTCTTTTTTTCTAACGCAATTGCTAATTTTTCTTTCTTATATTTTTTATAGGATTTTTTTTTTTCAATAATTTCTTTTTCATGTAAGGTAGGTTTATGTTCCTGCTTCTCTTTAAGATCTCTCTTATATTCCCTTATTTTGCTTAAAATTTTATCATTTTGATTTAATAACTCTGGTAATTGAAGATAAAAATCATCTGCAGTACATTTATTTTCAATAATTTCTTTTTCAATTTTTTTCACATAATATTTGAATTCATTAGTTTTTCGATATAAAACAAGCATCTTTCTGTGGTAACTTCGCCTATTATTTACCCATTTATTCAATTTTCTATTGACCACTTGTAATTTTGTTTCTAAGATATCAATTTTTTTTTGAATTATAATATGTTCGCAAGAATTTAAATCCTTAATTTGTTTTTGTTCGATCTTTGATAATATTTTGACTCGTTCCTCCTTCTTTTTCTCCAATCTGATGATCTTTTCCGTGATAAAACTTTCTTTATTGATATCTAAAATTTGAGTAACAAGAACTTGATTTAAATCATTTATTTTATTAGTAATTTTTTTAATGATTTTATTGAAGATAATTTTTAATTCTAAGAGATTATTATCTAGTTTTGGTTTTGGAAACGATTCTTTCTTATTAATAAGATTTTCTATTAAAATTTCATTATTCTTTTTTATTTTTCTTAATCTTCTTATTTTTTTCTGGCAAAAATTCCGTTCTTTGATATAAAATTCTCTCTCGACAAAAAAAGATTTATAAATTTCAAATTCAATCTTCTGAAATTTATTAAGAAATTTCTTTATATTTTTATTTAATTCCTTTCTTTTTCGTGTAATTTCATTTCCTTGCCTTTTTAAACCATCGAAATAATGGCTAAAATTATCGTATTTTTCGCCGCTCATTTAAGATTACAAGAAAAATGATATAATCTAATTTATTTCAATAATATATAAAATACATTAATATATGAAGATCTATGTTATGATCGTATTTAATAATGATGATAAAGCATCTTTTTTAA
>JBHLLE010000311.1:1102-1828 GCA_048885945.1 Candidatus Hermodarchaeota archaeon
TGATTTTGGAATTCTTCAAAATATTATTAGATTCAAATCAAAAATCAAGAAAATTTTAAAAAAAAATTTTTAAATAATTTAAAAAATTTGTCATCTCTTATGTTTTCTAATCAGTATCACTGCGATTACGGATCCAATAGCAGATGTTGAAATAATTGTAGCTATTATAATAAAAGATAATTCAGATACATCATCTTTAACTCCACCACCACCGCCACCACCGCCACCACCACCATCACTAGGAGGGGTTTCATCCGGAAAACCGTAAATTATGATGTCTTTATTAGCACTTAGAGAATTTGGAGTTCCTGGAGCCGGCAATATAGGATCTGCTTCATTCCCTGCTAAATCTCGAATAGATGCACCATTCAATAATAGTGCATCAGTGGAGTTATAATCAAGATCTGTAGAGTTGTGTTTAAATTTTACTGTATAGCTAAACATTAAAATATTTGTATCAGAACCACTAGTGTAATCAACGATAGCATCAATATCACCTGTTTCTAAACAAATTTGAATAGTTCCAGTGCCCGAAATATGTATTATCTCTGAAAAAATAACCGTAATCATAATAGTATCTCCTATTTTATATGTTCCATTATTTGCAGTAGAACTAACAGATATTATATATGGAATAATTGTATCCAGCTCAATGGTGTCTGAAGTGCTATAAGTATGGCCCGCGTTGTCTCTTATTTGGTAATATACGGTCTTGGGTCCGTCTCC
>JBHLLE010000311.1:1928-5233 GCA_048885945.1 Candidatus Hermodarchaeota archaeon
TCGTTACTGTAGCACACCTTATCGACGCCAGAAGTCGCATCATAGTACGTTAAACTGAGCTCTACATCGGGGGAGCTAGTATAATCAGCGCCACTTTCAATGGTAATGGAGCCAGTAGGGTCAGTAGTATCCAGATCAATGGTGTCTGAAGTGCTATAAGTATGGCCCGCGTTGTCTCTTATTTGGTAATATACGGTCTTGGGTCCGTCTCCGGAAGGAAGTGTCCACAGATAAGTAGCGCTAGGATCGATCCAGCCTGTCCAGGAAATGCTATCGTTACTGTAGCACACCTTATCGACGCCAGAAGTCGCATCATAGTACGTTAAACTGAGCTCTACATCGGGGGAGCTTGCCCAATCAGCGCCACTTTCAATGGTAATGGAGCCAGTAGGGTCAGTAGTATCCAGGTTTATATCATCAGAATATTGAGAGATTGATCCGGCGTTATCTCTAACTTGATAATATACTATTCTATATCCTTCACCAGAAGAAAGTGTCCACAGATAAATATCGCTAGGATTAATCCAGTCTGTCCATGAGCTTGAATCATCTCTATAGCGTACCTTATCAACACCAGAAGGCACATCATAATATGTTAAACTCAGAGTCACACTAGTGGATGTGGTCCATGTATCATCATCATTAATGGTAATTGAGCCAGTAGGGCTAGTAGTATCCAGATCAATGGTGTCTGAATACTCTTGAGAGATCAATCCAGCATTATCCCTTACTTTAAAGTATACGGTTTTAGTTCCTTCACCAGAAGGAAGTGTCCATGGATATGTAGCGCTAGGATCGATCCAGTCTGTCCAAGAAATGCTATCGTTGCTATAGCACACCTTATCAACACCAGAAATCGCATCATCGTATGTTAATGTTAAAATGACATTAGTAGAATTAGTCCACTCAGCGTTACTATTGATGATAATAGTACCGGTAGGAATATCTGTATCAATAATTAAATCCTTATTCCCGCTGAGGGAATGAGTAGATCCTGGAGTCGGAAGCAAGAGGTCAGCAACTAATCCTTCAGAATCTGTAATGTTACCTCCATTAAGACTTAAAGCAATTGTTGAATTATAATCAAGATCTAATGAATTATGACTTGGACCTACAATATAAGAGAAGATTAATGTATCGGTATTATTACCCTCAATATAATAAGCAATTGCATCATAATCACTTGCATTTAAACTAATTTGAGGTGTACCTGTAACATTTACTAACTCTGAAAAAATAATAGTGATATTAATTTCTTCTCCAGTACTATAAATTCCATCTAGTTTTGTCGAAGAAACATCGATTACTGATGGTGTTTTAGCGTCAACTTTAATATTTTTATTATAACTTAGAGAATTAAGACTTCCTGGAGTTGGAAGGATAAGACTCGCGTCATTTCCTACAATTCCTTCAATTTCTCCTCCATTTAAGATCAATGCATCTGAGCTGTTATAGTCAAGATCTTCAGAATAATGATCTAATTCAATTGTATAATTAAATGATAATGTGTCAGTTCCACTACCACTAGTATAATCTACACTAATACCATTTTCAGTGGTATTTAGAATAAGTTGTGGAGTACCCGTTATATATACGATATCCGTAAATTCAACCGTTATTTCAATTTTGTCACCTAATTTATAGATACCATCTGGATTTGTGGAAGTAATATTAGTAATTGTTAATGGAGGAATACAATAATTATCTTCAAAAATATTTCCTTGACAATCTTCTTCTAAAGCATAATCGTTATTGTTCATAAATATATTTTCAGATATAATATTATTATCACTATTGTTCAAGCAGATTCCATAGGTATTTTCCTGTAATAGATTCCCTAACAGATTGTTATCATTACTTAAATATAAAGAAATTCCATAGTAATTATCGGAGCAATTATTTCCGATTAATATTGAATTGTTAACATTATCTAATTTAATTCCCGCTTCAGTACTAGTTTGACCTGAATTCTTAAGGTTACAATTTTCAATCCCAAAATAAACGCTAGAATTACCAATTAATATGCAACTTCCATCATTTTCAGCATTTATTTCCAGATCAGAAATTATATATGGAATATCTATTGTACCCAAACCATTACACCATGCCCTTGTGGATGCCCAAGTCCAACTTTTATTTCCTGAATTAAGATTTCCATCAATATGGATTTTCTCTCCATAATGAAAGGGATCTCCATGAATTGGAAGATAATCAACTGAATTAGTCATCCCTTCAATATAATTATAATCCTCATCATCGATTCCATTTCCATCTAAATCTGCTGTAGAATGATTATCCCAGTAATTACCAATAATACTTGTATTCCAAAAATTAACACCCATATCATAATTATCTCTCGCATGTAGTTCATTTTCAATAAGATAATTTTTATAGATGTAATTTGAAAAACTATAAAATAAATCTACTCCACAATGTCCATTAAAGCTCACAATATTTTCCGTGATATTATTATCATTGCCAAAAGCTATATAAATCCCTAGAATATCATTATTGCTTACGTTATTCTTCAAGATACTATTATATTCACATAAAGTAGTAGTTATACCAGCATTATTATTTTCAGCTAAAGCATTTTCTGAAATAATATTATTATTAGAATTATCAATTAATTCTATTCCATAAATACTACAATTAGATGCGGTATTTCCTGAAATGACATTGCTACTACTTTCGTTTAAGTATATTCCAATATTATTATTTGAACAATCGTTATTTATTATAGTACCATGGCTAACTTTAATTAATTTAATTCCTGAATCCCCAGAAAAATATGAAGTACCAGAATTATAAAATGTACAATTTCTAATTATAAAATATTCGTTAGAACTATAAATAGAAATTCCACTAACGCCATCTATACCTTGCCCGTTTATAGTGACATTTTCAATAACATAAGGGTTATTTAAAGTACCACTACCATTACACCAGGGTTGTTCATTAGCCCAAGTCCAATTATTTGCTCCTATACCTTTAGCGCTTCCATTAATTACAATTGGAGTTCCCGTAAGATCCCAATAATTCGAAGTTTTTAGCTTAGTTAGTTTATTATCGTATTCATCTTGTACATTTTCGTTAATAGTTAAATGTTCATTGCTAATTGTATTATTATTCTTATTATCTGTCTGTATAATTACCGCTATGATTAACAACGAAACGTAAAAAAGTGATAATAATAAGACTCTATTTTTCTTTTTATTACTATTTTTCATGATTTCAGCCCATTTGTTAAAAGATTAATATTAATTTTAAGGTACGCAATTATATTATTTAAATGTTTACATTAT
>JBHLLE010000312.1:0-3379 GCA_048885945.1 Candidatus Hermodarchaeota archaeon
GTAAATCTGGTTTTATTGAAAAATAATTTACGCTTAATTTATCTTCATATTTATTATACCACGATTTGATTGACTCAGTATTTTCTCTTAACTCCCAATCCTCTAAATTAAGTGAAACTGAATTAATAGTTATATCTTTCATTTATTCCTCCTTATTCTTCTTCCATATCGCTATTATCTGATGTGAGACTTTCGAGATCTAATTGACTAATCATTATTTCTTTCATTTGGTTAATATCTTTTGGTAACCCAAACATTTCAGCATATTTATCGGTTGTGGTTAGTTCTTGAGAACGTCCTTTCTTTATGGCTGTTATAAATTCTTGATCAAGCAAATATTTCACGTGTTCGTAGGCACCTGTACCTCTGATTTTTATAACTAACGATTTTAATATCGGTTGTTTTAATGCGATTACCGTGAGGGTTCTTAGATACCTTTCCGCAATTAAACCTCCCGTTGCAAATTTAGATACTTTTTCCACATATTCTGGTTTTAATGCCATTTGGTACTTCTCTCCAATTTGATTAACAATCAATGCTGTGGATCGTTCTAAATAATCAAATGCGATTTTATTTATGAGTTCTTCGATCTCTTTTTTCGGAATCTCTAATTTTACGTTTAATTCTTCAATGCTTAGCGCCTTTCCTGCAGCAAACAGAGCCGCTTCTATAAGATTTTTATTAAAATCTTTTAATTGTCTTTTAAGCATTTCTTCTTCGTTGATTATTGGTTCTTCGACCTCATCAATATCTTGAGATACTTCTTCAATTTCGTTTCCGGGTTTCGACTCGACTTGTATATTATTATCAATTTCCTCCATATTTTCTGGTTTTTTTTCTTCAGAATCGTTCTCTATATTTTGGTCTAAATCGTTCATTTTTTTTACCTTTAAAATTTAATTAACATTTTTTTATTTCAAACTAATTGAAATATCTTTAAATTCGTCTTCTTGGCCAAGCGATAATTTATTACCAGTACTCAAAAACATTAAAGCTAAAAATACCCTAACTAAGGCAAATTTTCTTCCTATACTGCCTTCTTCTTCATTTTTTACAATTTCTAATAAGTTAAAAAAACTAGTATCTTTATTTTCGAGATTAATTGTAGCTTTTATTCGATTAAACCAACTTTCGTGTAGCTCCTGTACTGTTTGTTCCCTTCCACTAATATGTTTTAACAACTCTTTAGGTAATTTGGCTAAAGACTTTCTTTGCAACCTTTGTGTTTTTTCTTCATCTCTTTTTAAGCGTCTTCTTCTTAATTTTTCTTTATTTTGCATGGTTTCGATAATAGCAGCTCTCATAGCGTCGTATAATTCGTCTTTTGTGACAATTTGCATTTTAGGCATGACGGGTTGAGGAAGAGTTTTAGGAATGGTTCTACGATGACTTTGTCTTAATTTTTCGAGTTCTTCTTTTTTTTGAATTTCTTCTTCTTCTCGAATTATACTAGAAATTTTGTAATGATGTAAATTTGCTGCCGTCTTAAGAGCTATTCCTGATATTTTGTAATTTATCAAATCTTCTCTTAACATATGGTCGAAAAATCTATCTACTAAACTAGATAAATCATAAAAAGCAACATCAGAATCTTTTGCAAGTTCAAGATCTAATAGTACTCTATACTTTGGTTTTTGCCAAAATTTTGGTTCAGTCTTATCTTTTAATATAGGAGCTTCATCTTCCTCCTCCTCTTCAAAACCTGCAATAATTTCTTCTTCAAGTTCTTCTTCTTTCGTTCTATCAACAAAATCAGGATGAGATGTTACTTCTTTAACGAGCTTTATTATGTCTTTTTTTTTTGATTTTATGGGTATTTTAATGTTATTAGCTTGACAAAAATCTCTTAGTTGCTTAACGGTCCATTTATTATAGTCTATTTCTGGTATATCTTCATTGCTATTTTTTGAAATTTTTTCCACCTACTCGGGTTTTAATTCATTTAAGGCTCTTCAATTTGAGGGGGGATATCCTCTAGTTCAAGAAGGCGTTTTGCTTCCTCTTCTAAATCTACGCTAAATATATCTGTTATACCACTTTGCTGCATTGATACACCATATATCCTTTCTGCATTGACTATATTCTCTTCACGATGGCTAATTACGATGAACTGAGCTTGCTCAGCAAATTCCTTTATAACCATGCTAGTTCTATGAACATTTGGACCATCAAGAGCCGCATCGATCTCGTCCATGATATAGAAAGGCGCGGGATAAAATTCTTGAACCGCAAATATAAAAGATAATGCCACTAATGTTTTTTCTCCACCACTGAGTATTTCTAAAGAACTTATTTTCTTACCTCGTGGTCGAGCCTCAATACTAATTCCTCCTTCAAACGGTTTATCCGGACGATCTAGTATCATTTTTGCAGATCCTCCCGGCGATAATTTTTGAAATATACGCGAAAACTCGCGATTAATTTCGTGATAAGCTTTCATAAAGGTACGAGTTTTTTCTAACTCAATTTTCTCAATGGCATCCATAATGGATTTCCTTTCTCTTTGAATAGTTTGCCTCCTCATATCAATTTCATCGAATCTTTCTTTAACGGTATCGTATTGTTCAATTGCTTTTAAATTAACGGGTTCAAGGGCTTTTTTCTTTTTATTGGCATCGTCAATATCTGATTTTAAACCTTCCTCTGAGATTTCATCTGTTATTGGAGGTAAAGTTCCATAATCTTTTGATCTTTCATATAAAGTTTGAATTTGATCGGTACAAATTATTTTTTTAGATTCAAAATTGCTTTTTTTAGAATTTTCCATTGAAAAATCTGACTTCAAATCAGTTAAAGTTTTTTGGTATTTTTTTTGTTTATTCCATGACTCGTCTTTCTCAGCTACGAATTTATCAATTTCCGTTTGTTTTTCGTCCTTTTTCGTATTTTCACGTGATAAATCTTCGTCCATCCGTTCAGTTTCTTCGTGTATTGAGTCAATCTGCTGTTTAGTTGTTAAAATTTCGTCGCCAATCTTCTTAATTTGCTGTTCTCTTTCCTTATTTTTATGCAGTTCATTAAGGTTCCCTTGAACTTTTTGTAATTCCTTATTTTGTTCGTTTAATTTCTGTTGAGCAGCTTTTTGTTCTTCAAACTCATTTTTTTTTTCTACTCTCAAAGAATCGATGTCTTTTTGTATCTCGTCAATTTTTTTTTGTAATGCGTCTACTTGAGAATTTAAACCCTCAATATTCTTTAAATTTACTCCTATGCTTTCATTTGCTTCTTTGCTTTCTTTTGTTAATTCTTCGATGGAATTTATAATCATCATAATATTTTCCAAAGCTCTCAGTTGATCTATTTTTTCCTCTAATTTATTGTTATAATCTTCAGTTTCCTTTCTAATTTTCTCAATATTTTCCCAATATTTCTCTTTTTC
>JBHLLE010000312.1:3389-5219 GCA_048885945.1 Candidatus Hermodarchaeota archaeon
TTCGATGGAATTTATAATGCGTATGATATTATCCAGAGATCTTAAACGGTCAACTACTTCTTCAAGTTTTTTATTTTCATTGTCAACTTGTTTTTGTATTGATTCAATAATTCCCCAAAAATTATCTTTGGTTTCATTAAGAGCTTTTATATCGTTATTTAAAGACTGATTTTCAGATTCTACTTCCTTAATACTGTCTTCAGTATTAATTATCTCGTTTTTCTTTTCTTCTATAATTTTGTTTAATGATTCTATATCACTATCAATTTCATCTATATTATCGTAAAGCGTTTGTATACCCTTTAATTCTTGAAGTTTTTCTTGAATTTCATCTAAAATTTTTTGGGTATTTTCGATTTCTTCTTGAATTTTTGATATGTTATCCCAATAATTGTCTTTAAGTTTTTTTAAATCATTTATTTGATTATCGATTTCTGCTTTTTCCTTGGTTTTTTCCTCTATTGATTTATTTCTTTCTTCAGTTTCAACATTGTAATTACTGATTTTATTTTTAAGTTCTTCTATTCTATTATTTACTTCTTCAAGCCTTTTTTTTGATTGATTTGTAGAATCTTCATCGTGTTTGTTTTGGATATTAATTTCTGTCAATTTCTTTTCTATTTCATTTAAATCCGCTTCTTGACTTTTAATATTTCCTGCGATTTCATCTAATTGTTTATAAAGTTCTTGAGTTTTTGACATTGTTAATTTCCTTAGTGATATATGTACATTTTCTAATATTTCCATTAGATCCATAACAAAACTATCAAAATTAGAACTTGAATCTTGGACTGCTACGTCAGCAGACTCCTTAACTTTAGAAATTAGTTGATCTATAGTTGAATCCGCATTATCTGTAAATAATGATAATGTTTGCATAATTGAATCAACCATTATGGTCATTTCTGACATCTCCTCTTCTTCGCCTACGGTTTTAACAGTTTTCATGATATCAATTACATCTAAAACAAACTTCCTGAAGTCGTCTGCAGATGTTTCAATAGCTTCAGCGTTAGACATTTGTATGTTAGCTTTAATAGACTCTACAGACACATTAATGTTTTGAGTTAACATATTTAAAATTTGTAAAATTCCAGTTACATCGTTTCTACTTTTATCGTACTCTTCTTCAGAATTTTGAATTTTAAGCTGTACATTTTCCTTTTCTTTAGAAAGTTCTTCTAATCGTCTGTGAATATTTTTCCTTTTAATATTAAGATTTTCCTTTTCTTTATCAAAATCTGAAGATCTGGCAGTAAACGAATTAATATTTAAATCTAAATTATGTTTTTCTCTCTCTAAATTTGTTAACTCTTTTTCGAATATTTTTAATTCAGTATTAATATTGGAAATTTTATTTTTGTGATCGTTTATTTCTGAATCAATAGAATCTATTTTTAAACTCATCAATTCTAAATTTTGCTCGTTCTTCCGATATATAGAATCTTCGTTTTTAGATTTATCTTTTAATTCATTGAGCTTTTTAATTGTGTTTTCTCTTTCTTTCATGAATTCCTTTAAAACTTCTTCTGATTCTTTTCCTTTACTTAACTCTAAGATCTTTTTCTTTATATTTTCCTTTTTTTGAAGTAAATCCTCAATAGTTTCCTTATTAAGCTTAATTTCAGTACTAAGTGAAGACAATAAAGTTTTCAAATCAGTTAATTTCGAGATTAATTGATTTTTTTTTATTTGTACTGAATTAATCTCACTTTCAATATCTCGTTGTTTTTGATTTTCATTTGAAATTTTCAGTTTTAAGTTTTCAATTTTTTTTCTGATTTCTTCTTCTTCTTTTTTTGTTGCTTCTCTTGCTTCTTCTATGCTCTC
>JBHLLE010000313.1:0-5216 GCA_048885945.1 Candidatus Hermodarchaeota archaeon
GAATTTTTAAGAAGTCTAACTTTTTTTGAATCAGAGTGTAATTTTAAGATATTATTTGTATTAATTTCATTTATCAATAATAGTTGGGTGATTGGGATTTTTTGCTCCTTCATTTTTTCCTTAATAATATACCAAAAAAAGGTTTTTTCAAAAAAATTTTTTAACTTTTGTATAGTTATATTTTTTCCTTCGTAGATTCTCAGAAGTACTTGTTCTTTTAGCGTATTCACATTATTTAAACCAGAAATAAGATTATTATATCTTGGTTGATATTTTTTTTCTTTAGGATTTCTCTGAAAAAAATTGTCTTCGACCCACATTTTTTCTTCTATATTATTGACAAGTATAACACCATATCCGATTTTATCTAAGCCTGGTCTTCCCGCTCTTCCTAACATTTGAAATATTTCGTTCGCAGAAAATGGCTTGAAAAATGAAAAACCATCACCATTTTCATGATAACCAATAAAGTTCTTTATTTTATACCCTGAGATAATATATTTTTTAAAATCTTTTATAATTACGACTCTTGTGGGAATATTTACGCCGGCGGATAAGGTAGTTGTACAGCAAATGACTTTTATAATTTTTTTTCGACTATAATCTTCGATAATCTTTTTCTCTTTTGGTAATAGCCCTGCATGGTGAAATGCTACTCCCTTTTTCATTACATTTCTTAGCTCTGAATTATTACCCTTAATTTTCTTAAGTCTCTCCTCTATATATTTACAATTTCTTAACTCTGAATCTTTTAGCGATTTTTCAACTAATTTACTAAGACTTAATGCTAGTTGTTGAGTACTTTTTCTTTTATTTAAAAAAACCATTACTTGTCCATCTTTGTTTAAGATTCCTTTTATTAATTTTTCAATTCTTAAATTCTTATTTTGTGCCATTTCAACTCTAAAATGTAAAGGTACTGGTCTTGAATTAGAGAGTATTAGATTTGTTTTATTTCCTAAGGAGGAAAGCCATGAGTTTAGGAATTCAGGATTTGCAATTGTTGCTGACAAACCAATAATCTGTGGATTATGTAAGAATTCGTTAAGGCGTACAATTAAGGATTCTAATCTTGGTCCTCGGTCATTTTCTCCAATTATATGTATCTCATCAATAACTACTGTAGAGATTTCGAAAATCCATTCTCTATCGAAAAAATTTCTAAGAATTGAATCCATTTTCTCGTATGTTGTAATTATAATATGTGCGTTCTCCAAATGATAATCGTTCAATTCGTAATCTCCTATAGATAATACAATTTTTACTCCAAATTTTTCATAACACTTCTTAAAATGATAATATTTTTCCATTGCTAGAGCTTTAAAAGGCGCTAAATATACGGATTTATCGAAATTTTGAAAGATGTTATTGATTATACATAATTCACCTATTAAGGTTTTTCCAGATCCAGAAGGAGCACATACTAAGAACGATTTTTGAAAAAATAACCCCTTTTTAATTGCTTCTTTTTGAATATCTCTTAATTTAAAAATTTTTAATTCAAATAGAACTCTTAGGATTCGCTCATCGTTAAGATACTTAAATATTTCTCGTTTATTTTCTCGATCGTCATTAATTTCTTCTTTTTTGTGCTTATATCTAGAAATACTGATGATCAGCACACCTCAATTAATATGGATTAGACCATTTCTTCATGATTTGTTTAAAGGTCATACAATCTCTTGAGACTTCTATGCTTTTTACTACTCCAATACTTCTTATAATCAGATCTTTATCAATATAACACAGCATAGCATGTAAAGGATTACCATGCAGATGTATATGAGCGTAAGGAAAATCGTTTGCTTCAGAGATTTTTTTTAAAGTGCTTGTTTCAATCCCTATATCAAATTTTTGATGACAATAAGGACAGGTATGTATATTTTTTACATTAAGTTTTATTTCTCCTACAGAATTTTTAATCTGTTTTGAAAGAATCATTTTTCATCAATTTATAATTAGACTTGTAATTTTATTCCCACCATTTTATTTAAAAAAAAAATTTTTTAGAAAGGAGAATCTTAAATTTTAAAAATATAAAGAGACTCCTGCCGACGCGACCTAAAGAATAGGTCAAAAAGATAACAGGTTCAGTAGGGCAAAATCAGCGTGTAATATTTACACTAACCAAAAGACAAAAATCCAGGGTGTGGCAGGAGTCATGTTTTTAATTTTTTGCTTATAATTTCCTTGTCATAATACTATAGAATTTTCATTTTAAAAAATTTTTCCTAAGATTTTATTAGACCACTTGTAATATATATCTAAATTTAAAAGTATTACCTTTAAAAAACTGATATAAGAAAATTCATATTCTACGTTTACTTTATTTTATTATAATAAGTTGAAAAATTAGTCTAACATGAAGAAGAATCAAATTAAATGCGTTGTATGTGGTGGTAATATAACGTATAATAAAAATACTGAAAATTATCAGTGTATTAAATGCAATACAGATCACTCGTCAGAGGTTTTTGCGTTTTCCAATAACGCAAAAAAAAGTCGCTTAAACTTATCGAGAATTCGTATTGTAGTTGCTGTTCTTGGATCGTTGTATTTATTATTTATTCTGTATAGATGGATAATCTATTAATCAATAATTCTAGAGATTCGAGATAAAGGGTGACCTTTAGCCTTAATATCTAGCTCGTTAAACCATCCAAAAGGGGATCGAATAACCTTAAATCCTCTTGTTTCTAATTTAATACTAAGCGTTTTTAATGATTCTAATCCAAATTCAGGAGAGCTTAATTCGCCAAAAAGATGAGCAAACGATAATAAAACGATATTAGATACCTTTAATTGATTAGTAATTTTTTCTATTTCTTTAATGCTTTTATCAATAACAAAAGAACTCGTTTCATCTTGTTTTTCTATACTAATTAACAACAAAAGAGCATTTTCAATCACTTGTTCTTTATTTTCTTCAGTAAGTTCTTCAAAAACTTTTGATCTACTACGTTTGGTTGTTTTATATCCGAAATGTTCACAATGAAAGGAAAGAAATCTCATCTTCATCTCCTAAATTGTTTTTTACAAATAATTTTTCCTATTTAATAAAATTCTTTATAGTAATTTTCTAATTAAGAATTATTTCTTTGTTCTGATTTCCCTTTTTTAGAGAATTATAATTTATTTTAGTATTAAAATTTAAAAATCTTTTATTAAGTTCTTTCCACAGTTAGGACACTTTAAGATTGGTAATGGCTCGCATTGATAAAAATACTCTATCATTGGCGCTATATAGTCGTTCGAACAATCTTCACATACATAACTCCCACATTCTTCGTTAGAACATTCAAAAACAATAGTTTTTTCTCCACAAATGGAACATATATTTATCTCTGGCATTATAAATATTCTAATCTCTACTAAAGATATTTAATTAATTTTTCTTAAAAATAATCTATTTCTACTATTCTATTAAGATCTAAAATTAAACCTTCAATGTTGTAATAAATATTTCCATACTTTAAAATAGAATTATTAGAAAAAAGAAGGAAATCTAAATTCAATCCGAATATGCAAAAAATAAAGAGAGGGTCAAACTTCCAAAAAGTTTAACAAGGGCGAAATCCAATATAGGAATGAATTTATTGATTCCTTCTCAATATTTTAGACTAAAATGAAGTATATAAATCTGTTGTAAATATTTTATAAATGAATATTTATGCTTTTAGATTCATTTTATTCTTATTATCTTGAATTAAAACCATGAAGAAATATCTTAATACAAGCTAAATTAGATCAAAATACAAAGAAAAAAAAAGATAAATAAAATACAATTAAATTGAGATTAAATTAAAGTTTCTCGAACATATCTTTTCCTACGCCACAGACGGGACAAGTCCAATCGTCTGGTAGATCCTCAAACTTGGTGCCTTCTGCCTCCTCGTCATAAATATACCCACAAGCCTGACATTCCCACTTAGCCACTTTCAACACAACTTATTCTTTTTGTTAGGTTATTTTATTGTATATGGATTCGTAATCGAATATGTATTAAAAATATTAATCTAATATTCTATAAAAATATCTCATTTAAAATTGATTTTTCTACATTAAGATTGTATAATATAATCGTAAAAAGAGTTTAGAGTAATCTTAAAAGATTTATTGAAAAGTTAACATTAGAAAATAGATTTATTGATAAATAAAAAAAAAGTTAAAAATTATTTATGTCATTTTACAATCGTAAATTTATTTAGAATCATCTTTTTTTAATTACAACTATTATTATTACTACTATAACAGCCACTATTCCTATAACACCTAAAATAACCCATAGTAAGTTGTCTAAAACAAACTGTCTTACTTCATTCCATTCTCTCTCAACTTTTACAAATGTATCCCCATCATATATTTCTTCGTAATATCTTAAGACACCATTATCATCGTATTCAATAATTTCTTTCCACTTTCCAATTTCATCGTCATCATCATAATCGTGAGACATTTCAATTCTGTTGTTATCTTTATTGATCTTAACTTTATAATCATCATAGCCATAATCGTCAAAATGATCCTCAATTTCCTCCTTAATATCACCCCACTTAACTTTAGTTGACACAAACCATGCATTCTCTGACTCAAGCTTTTGAATCTCACCCTCATCACTATATTGCCAGAAAAAACCAAATATCCATAAGGCTTCGTAAACATCTTCATCAAAATCAAAGACTGCCCAAGTTTCATCTTTATTCTTTAAATCCCAATCTTCATCTTCTTCTTTTTCGTAATAATTGTAGATTATTCTAACTCCATCCTCTCCAAAAGTTTCTTTTTCTTCATCGTCAACATCAAGTATTACAATCTTAATTCCTACGATATCTTCTTTTATATCTATATAATCATCTATATCTTGTTCTATTTGAGCTGTTGTATCACCATATTCTTCTCCGACATCTTCATAATAGCCCTCATACACGTCTTCATCGTACATAGCTTCGAAAATATAGGTATCATTTGCTTCAATACCGACATACTTAGGTGTAGCTGCAAAAGCAAATGAAGAAAATAGTAATAATAAAAACCATGTTAAAAATAATGTGCAACATATTTTAGATTTCATTATTATCCTTTACCTAATGTATTTTTAATAAATTGCTTTTTGTCTTTTTAATATAGAGTATATAGATTAAATATAGAATTGAACTTATATAAAAAACTTCTATTATTATTGCTTTTTTTTTGATTTAGCTATTTTATAGAATTTA
>JBHLLE010000314.1:0-5210 GCA_048885945.1 Candidatus Hermodarchaeota archaeon
CCCCGTACTTATATGGAATTAACTCATGAGCTTCATCAATAATTACTACACTCTGCTTTTTTAAAAAATCTTCGAGTTTGTCCTTATTTGCAGCTTGTGTCTTATAATGTATGATTTTTGAGATTAAGGAGAATAGCAAAATTGTTCGTAGTTGTTCATATCCCCGTATTCGAGGTAAGTAGAAAAATACGACCTTTTTGTTTAAAATATCTCGAATATTTAATTCGCTCACCATGTCGAATATTCCAGCAGCTTGAAAGTTTGATAATTCCCTAACTAAATTTTGAGCAGTAGGCTTGCTCGCCTTAATTTCGAATGAACTATTTGAATTGGAAGCCCAAATAACTTGGTTCTTATCCTCCTCATTACTTTCCTTGATCCACTTATAAAAATTTTCAAATTTAAATTCACTATTTATTTCCATATAGACTTTGAAAAGATTCTTAAGAACGTCTTGGGCTTTATTCGTAAGATTTGGTAAATATATCGAAAGTTCTTCTCCCGTTTTAGAAGTAATTTTTTTTAAATTATCTATGGAAGTAATGATACCTTTAAATGAAACGATGGTTTGCATTGTTTGAAGGAGTTCAATTTGATCTACTTCCTTTTGAACTTTCTTGTTGTCAAGGGTTTTTTGAATTACTTTTGAATAGTTATTTGCGTTCAAATCTATTTTATTTGGATCCAAATTACTTCTTCTTGGTTTCAAGTTAGTTATTTGAACATAGTCGTTAAATTTTACGTCCTTTAATTTATCTGTTCCGTCGTTCCAAAATGATACTCTTATCGAACCAGTTGAATCTGCTAAATTTAAAGCCCTAACTTTTCCTTTCTTACCCTCCTTCCTTTCAAACTCTTTTAAGGGAAAAATATTAATTACGGTTCCTTCAACGGAGATGGAGAGTAATTGATCGTTAATATCTTTTATTTGAATAATCTTACTTTTTGTTTTTGGATATTTTTTATAGTCAATATCGTTAGGAGAAATAATTACTTTTCCTAGTCTTCCAATATGGATTTCAGTATTTTTATCTTTTCCTTCTCTTGCAAATCCATTTATTATTTTTATTAATTCGTTTATATCAAAATTCTGACTTTCTATTATATCTGCCTGATCGTCCCATAAAACAATACGGATGTCTCCAGTATCGTCATTTAAAAGAAAGGAACCTACTTTACCTGTTTTCCCGTCATCTCTATTAAAAGCAAATGCGTCGTAAATTTCTTTTATTCTCCCAACCAAGGTTATATTTTTCATATTTGGTGAAATGTCAACAATTTTAATTTCGATGTCTTCCATAATAGATTTAGTTTCTTCTTTTATATCAACACCTAACTCTTTCGCAATTATAAATAGGGCACCTTCTTCTGAGATTAAACCTTTAAGTTCTTTTTTCTTTTCTTCAACTAGTTTTTGAATTTCCTTTCTTTGTAACCCTGTGTCTTCAATTATTTTATTAATATATATTTCTGACTTCATCACACAACCTCTTAATTTAAACTAAAATTATTCAAAGATCTCTTAGAATTTATACTTTAAAAATCAAATTATTTATTAATTAATTAATTAATCTATATTTAAAAAAAAGAAGGGTATTATGTATTGGTAATTTATCATCGTACTATATTAAAACTCCACGAAAAAAATCAAAAAAATGTCAAAGTTTAGAATTATTCCCGTCATCGATATTTTAAATTCAGAAGCTGTCCACGCTAAAAAAGGCGAACGAGATAAATACAAGCCATTAAATTCAAGAATCTTAAATACCTCAAAACCTTTTAAAATTGTAAAATTACTTAAGGAAAATTATGATTTTAACGAGATATATATTGCAGATTTAGATTCAATTCTTCATAAAAAGCCTAATGTTAATTTAATATCAGAAATGTCAAAAATTGCAAATTTAAAAATTATTCTTGATCCTGGAATAACAAATAAAGAAGATGTTTTAAGATTTTCTAAATTAAAATTGTATAAATTAATAATAGGATTAGAAAGTGTTAACTCAATCGATGTGATAAGAGAATGCATAGAAGATTTAGGGCAAAATAAGGTTATAGTAAGCGTTGACATGTATGATGGGAAAATAATTTCGAAATTAAATGTTTTTAATAAAAAAAATCCGATAAATTGTATTAATGTATTTAAAAAATTAGAGGTAAGAGAATTAATTCTTCTTGATTTGTTTAGGGTTGGTCAAAAGATTGGAGGAATCCCTCCTTTTTACTTAAAAATTAACCAAAAATTTGAAGGAAAGATCCTAGTTGGGGGCGGTATTAAAAACATTGAAGATACTATATCTTATAAAAAAAACAATTTTTCGGGGATTTTAATCGCAACAGCACTTTACGATGAGACAATAAAGATTAATGAATTAAAAGAAATTGTTTAATTTAGATACTAATCAATAAAAATTACTCCGCTTGACGAAACATTTAGTGATTTTTTACAAACAGGACACGAATGTTTTGTGGTAATCCATTCTACCAAATGCTGTCGGTGAGCTTTTGCTTGACATATAGGACACCCTGCTACATCATCAAAAATCTCAATATCTTTACCACACACAGCACATTTAGATTTTGAAGCTGTTAAAACTCTGATTGTCTCTCTTTTTTTATCGTATATCACAGCTTCAGTATTTTCAGCAGAAGGACTTATTTGTTTTATTTCAGCTCCCGTGTCTACACAGATAATAGAACCTTCGGAATCGTCTTTTTTATTACCAATCCAAACGATTCTTCCCTTAAAGTAGTCTGAGCCTTGTTTTGATAATACTAGGTCTAATTTAGTGTCCTCGAGGACAAAGGTTTGTATAACTTTAGTGTATTTAAAATTGTCAAGATGTTCTGATAGTTTGTTAATTACTTCAATCGGCTCTTTAAAAATTTCTTCTGTTATTTCTACCCTTGTTACTTCTTTTGGAGACATCTTATAATCAATTATCTTGAGATCTTTATAATATAAAATAAATATAAAATAGTTATTTTTATAATTATCTAATTATTTATCTAAATCTTTATATATATTAGAAAATGCAAAAGTTAATTGGGAAAAATTTTTTAATTTTAACTTATGAATTATGATTAATTATGCAAAATAGCAAAATTGAATTATTAATAAGCCCAAGGAATCTTAAAGAGGCTAAAACCGTGATTAACGCTGCGGGTGTTAAGTACATTGATTGTAAAAACCCATCTGAAGGGTCGTTAGGCGCAAATTTTCCTTGGATTATTAAAGCTATGAAAGATTCAATCCCAAATCATAATAAACAATATTTAAGTGCAACAATTGGTGATTTTCCTTACCTACCTGGGAGTGCTTCGCTAGCAGCTTTAGGAGCTGCAGTAGCAGGAGCAGATATTATAAAGGTGGGATTAAAAGGACCAAATAACGAAGAAGAAGGGATTAATTTAATGAATGGTGTTGTAAAAGCAATTAAAACCTTCAACAGCAAAATTAAAGTTGTAGCAGCAGGCTACGCAGATCAAAGTAGAATGGATTCGTCGCCTCATTACTTAGAAATTCCAACTATAGCAAAAAAATCTGAATCAGATATTGCGATGTTAGACACGTACATAAAAGATGGTAAGAGTTTATTCGACTTTTTGAGCGTAGACGAGTTAATTAAATTCAAAAAAAAAGCAAAAACTTTTGGTTTAGACGTTGCTTTAGCAGGAAACCTAATGATTAAAGATTTATCAAAAATTAAAAAGATTAACCCGGACATAATTGGAGTAAGGAGTATAGTTTGTGAAGGATTTGATAGAAATAAAGGAGAAATTAAAGCAGACCTCATAGAAAGTTTAAAATCTGAACTATATAAATAAACGATTAATAATGCTAACCCCTAACATTGAAATTAAAATAGCAGATAGAGAAGATTTAGTTGATTTAAGTATTTGCGTAGATGACTTTTTAGATTTTATTGAGAGTTTTAAAACGAAATTTTTAAATAAGGAACTTCTTATCTTAAAAATTTATTATAATTCAATTTTAGCAGGAGTCTTAGTTGCCGAGGATAAAAGTCACGAAGTAGATTCTTTAGAGAAAATCATTCCTAACTTTTATATTCATTTAGTATATATTAATCCTAAATTTCGCAATAAAGATCTTGGAAAGACATTATTGAAACTTTTTATAAAAAATCAAAAAGATAAAGGAACAGCTTCAATTTATACTAAATTACCTAAAAAATATAAAAAAGGGATAACATTTTTTAGAGAAAACGACTTTCAACAAATATCTTGTGAAAACAACGAGGTGATATTAGTCCTTAATTTATGGAAAGATTATGGAATAAGGGATTGCATGATGATTGGAGATTATTCTAATGATATTTTTAGTTAGACAATTTTTAGTAAAATCCTTATTTCATAAAAATTTGAAATTAGTATATTCGTAAAAAAATTTTGCAAAAAAGATGAATTTAACCTATGTTTAGTAAAGAATTAGGAATAATTGGAGTTGGAAAAATGGGATCTACAATGCTTAGACGCATTTTAGACGCTCAACTTATAGAAAAAGAACGTATTATAATTTACGATAAAAAGGAATCGGTTCTTGATATGAGATCGAGCGAGTTTAATGTTGACAAAGCCAATAGTAATGCTGAATTAGTTCAAGATTCAAGATATATTTTACTCGCAGTTATTCCTCAAGTTATAAATGATGTTCTGGAAGAAATAGGCCCTAAAATAAACGAGCATCAAACGCTAATTTCTATAGCCGCTGGGGTTTCAATAGAACATATACACAAATATGTTAACAAAAAAACGGGTATCGTAAGATTAATGCCCAATTCTCCTGCATTGGTAGGTGCAGGAGCTACAGCGCTTGCTACTAATGGAAATGTTAACGAAGAAGAATTGAGTTTTGTTAAAAAAATCTTTAATTCTGTAGGTATGGTCGTAGAATTAGATGAAAAGCATTTGGATGCAGTAACGGGACTATCGGGAAGTGGTCCAGCATACATATTTATTATAATTGAATCTTTAGCCGATGGAGGAGTTAAAATGGGCTTACCAAGAGATATATCGGTTAAACTTGCCGCGCCCTGCATCAGGGTGTTCGCAGGGGCTACAAGGATGGTCATTTGCGCAAGTCGATGGTGGACCAGCCGTTTTCCACCCGTATCAACACCAAGGACAACACCCCAGCGGTGATCCACACCACCATTGTCCCCGGCAACGAACTGAAGATCGTGGTG
>JBHLLE010000315.1:0-5208 GCA_048885945.1 Candidatus Hermodarchaeota archaeon
ACTGCAATTTCCGGTCCTTCAAATTCAATTTTTTGAACGTCAATATCCGAAGGAAGATTTTCAACTATTTCATCTTTAATTCTCTGTAACTCGCTTTCAAAACTCAATTTTCGTATCTCTCTTAAATTATTATTTTATCAATTATAAATCCATATTTATGTTAAATTAACTACTAAAAAAACATTTCAATTCTTTTTATTTTACTACAAAATTCATTTATCTATGAATGTATTTTGATTGATTTCTTTGTTTGTATAAACAAGAATAATTCTCTTACGTTATTCTGTACGTGAAAGAACTTAATTAGAAAAAATAATTTCTAAATTTCTAAGATCTATATTAAAATATTCAAATAAAAACCTTTTGTTTATAATATAAATTCCTTAATATTCTAAATTCAACCTAAAAGAAAATCTAATTCCATTTAAATTTTGATTGAATAAAATTTTTTTAAGAGAAAAAATTTGGAGATTTATGGACTTAGTTAAAATAGGAGCTATTGCGTCTGGTTCAGGTTCTAACTTTGAAGCTATTATAAAAGCCACTGAAAATGGAATTTTAAAGGATAAAGCAAAGGTTGAAGTTTTGATTTGTAATAAACCTGGAGCTTATTGCATGGAACGAGCAAAAAATCACGATATCCCCTATGTATTAATTGAATCGGATAAACATAAAGGAACTAGAGAAGAGTACGACCTGAAAATGCAATGGATGAATATGGTTGTGAACTAATTGTGCTTGTTGGATACATGCGTTTTGTTAGTAAAATGTTTATTAACCATTTTAAAGGTAATGTTATGAATATACACCCAGCTCTCTTGCCAAGTTTCAAAGGGATGCACGCACATGAAGATGCTATAGCTTATGGTGTGAAAGTTTCGGGAGTAACGGTTCATTTTGTTGATCCTGAAGAAGATCACGGACCAATTATAATTCAGCACGCTGTACCTGTATATGATACTGATACAAAAGCAGAGCTTGGTCCTAGAATTTTGGAGTGGGAACATAAAGCATTTCCTAAAGCAATTGAACTTTTTTGTGACGGAAAATTACATATTGACGGAAGAATAGTTCGTATTGATGGTCAAGTTAATTTATAGTTCATTCTATATTTTAATAAAATGGGAAATGATTTTTTAATGCGCTTTCTGACCCAACTGAGATTAGTATTGGAAATACTAATTAAATGAAGAAGATCTTGAGTAGCGAAGAGAAATCATTTCCCTCTCTTAAAATAATAGAAAATAGAAGATAAGACTAATGGCTGTTTATTATTTCTTAGTTGTCGAATGTGGTCCAAATGAAGAATCCTCTTTAATAGTCTATGAATATTTTAAAGATAAGATATTAACTTTAAGTGATGGAAGTAAAGTCCCATTAATGGGTAGTTCTATACAAGACGAGACAAATAACTGGTGGGTTAATATTTTACCAGAAAGAGTGAGTTATGGAAGTCCAATGGGAAGTAATTATCGTCTTGTAGATTATTTTACAGGAGAAATAACCCGTGAATTATATTCCTTATTAAAAAATGCACCTCCTTTTAGATACGCACTAGCAGGATTTGAAATAGAATTTTTTATTTTATTCAAGGAACTTGAAGAATGTGTAGAAGATGGATGTTATGAAGGATTGATTTTATCTAAGCAAGTATGGAAGGATTTTGGGAGAAATCAATTATTCAAACAATTTAGCAAGAATTATATGTGGCATCCCTTTTCAGAATTAAGTAATGTTGGACAAGAATGCTGGTTTAAAAAATATGAATTGTTAGACGAGTATAAAATTAATCAATATATTACTCTTAAGTTGGAAAACGGTGATTCTAACATTTATGTTCAAGATGATATGCTTATTCAGTGTAGGTATTTATTATTAAGTGAAATGAAATCTAGTAACTTAAAAATTAACCAATTTAATTCAATTGATGTAGCTGAAGAATATTTTAAAAATTCATCAGAAAGTAGCACTATTATTTCTAAAGAAATCGAATTCTGGGGACATTGTTCAAATATCCAAGCATGGGCGGAAAACAACTATAATACAAAACTATTAGATAAGTCAATTGCGTTTCCAATATTAAGAAAGCTTCATAAAATTGGGGATTCGGATGCATCAAAAGTGTTTAAAAAGGAAATAAGAAAAAGGATAAAAAGTAATTTCTTGCCTGTGGTCTTGTATTTAATAGAAAACGCATATTTAAGGATATTCTCTGACAGTGAAATAGGAATCATTGTGGAAAATATTAAGCAATATATAAAATCATTGTCAGCAAATTTACAAAAAAAATGGAATAAACAAATTTCTGAGGCCTTTAGGAATTCGATGTATGTTCGTACTCCTACTGAAGGAAGGAATGATGATTTAGCAATAAAATTATGTGAAATTGCCCTTGAATTCGATATAGAAAATAATAATGCTTGGTATGAAATGGCACTTTCATATCAATTTAAAAAGGACTATATTAAAGCCGAAAAATTTTATAAAAAAGCTATAGATGTTAATCCTGCGGACACAATTTCTATTGGAAATCTTTGTGATGTTTATTTAACTCAAGAAAGAAATCAAGATGTGATTAAACTTTTAGAAAATAAATTAAAGAAAGATATTTTATATGCTCGCTTATGGTATATACTTGGTAGAGCTTATTATAATATAGGGGAGAAAGAAAAAGCTTTAGAATATGTGAATATTAGTTATGAACAATATCCGCACAATCAAAAAGTCGAAAAATTACGGAATGAAATTTCTGAGAAACTAAAATTTTAATCGAATTATTAATATTCTAAATTAAGTTTCAAGGTTAATTACATCAGAAAAATGCCTCCTCGAAAAGAAATATCAGAAATTCTCAATTTAATGAAAAAAACCAATAATATAAGAAATATCGGTTTTGTGGGTCATATAGACCATGGTAAGACAACCTTATCGGATTCCCTCCTAAGCGAAGCGGGATTATTGAGCCCTGAATTAGCAGGAGAAGCCAGAGCATTAGATTATCTAGAAGAAGAGCAAAAAAGAGGGATCACTATGAAATCCACCAATATCTCCTTGTATTACGAGAAATCTCTCGAGGGGCACGATCCATTTTTAATCAATCTGGTAGATACACCTGGACACTTAGATTTTAGTGGAAAAGTAACTAGAGCTCTGCGGCTTATAGATGGAGTAGTAGTTATAGTTGATGCTGTTGAAGAGATAATCTCTCAATCAGAAACTGTAATTAAGCAAGCATTACAAGAGGGTGTAAAGCCAATACTGCTTATAAATAAAGTGGATCGGCTTATAAGAGAATTGAAACTTACAGATGAGCAAATAAGAAAAAAATATAGCAGAATTATTAATGATTTTAATACCCTTGTAGAAAGATATGCTGAAGCACCATTCAATAAAGAATGGAGAGTATCTCCAGCAGATGGAAATGTAGCCTTTGGATCCGCCCTTCATAAATGGGGATTTACGGCAAAAATTATGGAGAAAAGTAGCATCAAATTTAAAGATATAAGAAAAAGGTATAAAAAAGAAACATATACTAAAGAATCTTATTCCGATTTACAAATATATATGCCAATTCATGCTGCAATCTTAGAAATGGTGGTAGATCATCTTCCTAATCCTATTGAAGCTCAGAAGTATAGAATTAGAAAGATTTATGATGGAAATCTCGAGACTGACGCTGTACAAGCAATGATCAACTGTTCACCTGATGGTCCCTTAATAATCTGCTTAAGCAAAGTTCAAGCAGATAAACATGGATTAGTTGCAACAGGAAGGATTTTTTCTGGTAATTGTACAAATAAAAAGGAGATTTTTCTTTTAAGAGAAAATAAATACGAGAAAATTCAAAGAATAGCAATATTTATGGGGCAAAGAAGAGAAAATGTAGAACAAATTCCCGTTGGAAATGTCGTTGCTATAGAAGGATTGAAAGAGATTAGAAGTGGCGAGACAATTGTTGATTCTAATTATATTAATCAAATGATTCCTTTTGAAAATGTTAAATATATCACTACTCCTGTAGTAACTATATCACTTGAGCCAGAATACTTAAGAGATTTAGATAAAATGAAACAACTCATTGAGAACTTATTAATTGAGGATCCCAATTTAAAATTTGAAATAAATGAAGAAAATGGAGAATTTTTATTATCTGGAATGGGTCCTCTTCATTTAGAAGTAAGTGCAAAAGAATTAGAAAAAAAAGGAATATCCGTCTCTATTTCTGAACCGAGAGCTGTTTTTAAAGAATCATGCAAATATCAATCATCAACTATAACTAAATTATCTCCTAATAAAAAAAATTCTCTTAAACTTAAAATCGAACATCTAGATGAAAAATCTATCCAATTTTTTAGGTCAATTGATATTCATTCCATTAAACCTAAAAAGAAATTAATGGAGCTTTTAAAAGAACGATCAGGACTTACTGAAGAAGATATCATTGGTTTTTGGAATTGTGATGAGGACATAAATGTATTAGTATATCATGGAAATGTTGAATTAAATGAATTTTATAATGATCTGATACCTAAGATTATAAACAAAATCCATTTAAACGGTCCATTATGCGGAGAAAAATTAACAGAAATAAAAATAGTTATAAAAGAGTTAATAATAAATGACTTAACCGAAGATGATGCAAATACAGAATTATCTGCTATGTTTTATGATGCTATTAAAAAAGGTTTAAATGAAAGCGATTTAATTCTACTGGAACCGATCTATCATACTATTATTCAACTTCCTCCAAATTATATTAAGAATATACACACAATCATTTCAAAGCATTCTGCTAAAATTAAAGTAATAGATCAAGATAAAGAATATCAAGCTATAATCGAAATTTTACTTCCTGTCAGAAATTCGATAAAATTCGCAGAAGATATTAGATCAGCTACATCTGGTAAGGCATTTTGGCAAAATGAATTCTATGCTTTTATGGAAATTCCTATGCATGAATCAAAAAAGATTATTAGTGATTTACGATTTAAAAAAGGTTTATCTTGGTGATACATCCATCCTACAATAATCTAACTACTTCCAATATATATCAAGAACATAATTACTTATTTTTTAAAATATTTGATTAAGATTGAGAATTTTAATTAAGAGAAATTTTATGTTTTTATCAATATTTTAGGTCTATTACGTACACTTGTCTTCCGTTTGGACCAAGTCCATCGTATGAAAGTTGTGTTCCATCTCTAT
>JBHLLE010000316.1:0-5202 GCA_048885945.1 Candidatus Hermodarchaeota archaeon
TTTACGAAAAAATGAATTAATAACAATTTATATTTAATTAATTTCGGAAGGATTTCACTTTTTTTAAGTTATGTAAATATTTTTATCGAATCTATCAAATTTTTATTTTTTTTGTAAATATTCTTTAGTATTTTTTAATAATTTCGCTACATAGTTATGAATTTATTTTCATAATAATGAGTTTTATATAGTATTTTTAATATAGTCTAATTATAAAAGTTGTGAATAAATTTTTCACAAAAATAGCAATACCAAAAAGAGTCAAAAAAAAAAATAATGTCAGATCACGAGTTAGATAAAATACGACTAAAAAAAGCAGAGATATTAATGAAACTTCAGTCTATGCCTAGCGATATTATAAAAATCAATAGTACAGAAGAATTTGAGAAAGTATTAAACGATTATGAAAAAATCCTTGTTATTGATTTCTGGGCTACCTGGTGTGGTCCATGTATAGCCTTCGCTCCTATTTTTGAAAAACTTCAACAAGAATACCAAAACGAATACGTGTTTCTTAAAGTAAATGTCGATCAAACTCCATCTATAGCTCAACGATACATGATTTCTGGCATTCCGACTACATTATTTATAAAAAAAGGGCAACCTCTTAATAAAGTTGTAGGAGCTGTGAATTACGACAATATGAAATCGTTGTTAGAAAAGCTCAAAGACTATAACCATTAATATTTATTATTTTTTTATTGAAATTTCATAAAATTAAGGTGAAATCTGTTGGAAATTATTTCTAAACAATTAAAAGAGATTGAAGATATAAATGAATCAATATTGGAAGAGAAAGGTATTTTTAAGAGTAAGAGACTCTTCAAATGCATCCTTGGCCTTAATGAATTAGAATCTAACGTGCTTTCCTATCTTTTAAAGAATGAAAATGTAAGCACTTTAGAATTAACAAAAATTTTTCCTAAAGATAGGAGTTCAATTCAGAGAGTTCTTCAAAATTTAATAGAATTAAATCTAATTGAGAGACATTCAATGTCTTTGAAAAATTATACAGAGACTAAGGAGTTAAGGAGTAAAAAATTAAGAGGTTATCTTTATGTATATAGCGCAAGAAACATAGATTCAATAAAAGAACAATTTAAAATGTTGTTAGATAAGTGGTATGAATCAATGATCGATTATATTGAAAATCTGGATTCTTTATTCGATTGTTTTGAATCAAATGGTGAATTATGTTAATTTTTATGATTCATCGTTCTAATTGCTCGCTTCCTTTTTCTTAGCTGATTTGAAAAACTAATTAAGGATGATTATTTTTTCTAACAAAGATTGTTATTCTTAAACAGTTTATTTCAATTAAAATTATACTTTATCTAAATTGAAAAAATATGGGTAAAAAAGAAATAAAAGAGAGCCATAAGTTTAAAAATAAAATAGCAATTATCAGTGGTGCTTCAAAAGGAATTGGAAAAGCAACAGCTAAAGAAGTAGTAAAATTAGGGGGAAGCGTTTGTATTATAGCAAGATCCTTAGAGGATCTTAAAAAAGCTGCTGAAGAAATTAAGTTAGTAAAACAATTCGACTCTCAATTTATTGAAATAATATCGTGTGATACGTCTGACATGGAAAAGTTACATCCGCTTTTAATGGATTTTCTTAAAAAAAATAGACTCCCCGATTATTTGATTAATGTAGTAGGGGATAATCATCCTGATTATGTTCAAAATTTGAAGGTAGAACACTTTCAAAAAATTTTAAACGCAAATTATTACACTCAACTCGTTCCTACTTTAATATTATTACCTCACTTTATAAAAGCTAAAAAAGGCTATATTGCCTTTGTATCGTCTGTTGCAGCGTATATAGGATTAATAGGGAATGCTACATATACCCCAAGTAAAGCTGCAACAGTAGGATTAGCTGAGGTTTTGAGAACAGAGTTGATACCTTACAATATAAAGGTTTCCATTCTTTATCCCCCTGATACTGATACTCCTCTATTGAAACGAGGAAATGAAGTGAGGCCAAAAGAGCAACTAATCATTTCAGAAAAAGGGGGACTTCTGACAGCAGAACAAGTCGCTAAAGATTTTGTTAATGGTCTTTTAAAGGAAAAATTTGAGATTTTTCCGGGAAAGGCAGGATTCTTACATAAGATGTACAGACTTTTTCCAAATATGGTACGGTCGATAGTAGATAAAGATTACTTGAAAGCTAGGAAAAAATTAGGTAAATATTAACACGTTGTATGAAATACACCAGCAACTCTTTTTCCAGAATTTAAAACATCGTTTGTTTTTGAAAGAATTTCGGGGGTTATTCCTTTAATTATCTTAACACTTTTTTCATTTATAAGTGATTCGAGGGTAAGTTCTGCATCATCTGTAAAAGGCAGAACGCCCGATTGTCCCATACCAATAATTAAAATTTCAGGATCGTCTTTTAATACTTGGTCAAGCTCCCATTTTGATAAAGATCGATGTCCACCTATACGTGGGGAGTTGTGTTTATCTCTTTTTTGTATAGTTCCATTCACAAATAAATAGATGTCATGGTCATATCTTTTTCCATCTATGGTAATTGTTCCAAAGTCAGTTTTCTCAAAATTCATTATCTAAAATTATATGATTATTACCTTTAGATTAAATCTAGATAGTTAAATTTTTAAAATTGAGCATATCTATTTTTAAAAGAAAATCAGATTTGCCTTATTTTTTATAAAAATTAAGATTATGAATTATTTCTCTAGCTTTTTCAAAAATATCTTGCGTTTTGACCCCCGCAGGACATTTATCAAGACATAATCCACATAATGTGCAAGTATGTAAGATATCGTTAATTAATGTTTTATTACTGAACTCTAAATCTCCGTAAACTAATCCATTTAAAAGACTTAATCTTCCCCGAGGGCTATATGCTTCTGTTTTATAATGAATTTTAGATGGACAAGAAGGTACGCAAAATCCACATCTCATACAATTTAATTCTAATATTTTTTCAGGCTGGTTTTTCAAATCCCTTGAAGATAAAACCTTCTGTAATTGCACGACGTTTGCTTTTCCTTGACCTGGATTTAGAACTAGATTGGGATCAAACAATTTCTTCAGTTGAACCATCAGATTTATTACTTGATTTTCATGCTCAAGATTGATATAGGGGGTTTTAATCTTACCTATCCCGTGTTCTCCTGTTATGCTCCCCCCATGAGGGATAATAATCTCTTTGTATAGATAATCCATAGCTTTTTGGAAGTCTTTTAGATCTTGACTATTGTTTTCATTAAAAAGAAATTTTGGATGCAGATTTCCATCCATATGGCTAACTATACCAACAATAAGATTAGAAGAGTGTATCATTTCGGGGATTTTTTCAATTTTTTTAATCACTTCACAAAATTCTGTAATGGGAATTGAACAATCTTCTGTGCAAGTGGATGGTTTTAATCTTAGTAACGCAGGAAAGTTCGCTTTTCTTGCTTTTACTAATTGATCTCTCTCTTCCGGTGTTTTAGCAATTCTATACTTTATTGGTTGGTACTGAAGGATTATCTCGAGTATTTCAGAAAAGGTTTTATCTACGCTTTTCTCGTTATCTCCATCGATTTCTGCCATTAACACATATCCAACGGGATAATCTAGAAATTCACCGCCTAAATAGTCGTAAATAGCCTTAATTACCACTTTATCAATAAATTCTAGCAAATTTGGTACAATTCCCTGCTTTCTTATTTCAAATACAATATTACTAATATCTTCAATATTGTCAAAAATAAAGAAGCCTAATTTCCTTTTTTGAGGAAGTGGCAGAATTCTCAATCCAATTTTAGTAATAACTCCAAGCGTCCCTTCAGAACCCACAAATACATCTTTTAAATTATATGAAGATACGGATTTAAGTACTTTACTACCTAATTTTAGGATATCACCATCTGCTAATACCACTTCTAAATACATCACGTATTTTTTGGTTACTCCATATTTAAAGGCTTGAACTCCTCCCGCGTTTGTTGACACCATTCCTCCAATAGTACATACTGAACTTGAGCCTGGCTCTGGTGGAAAAAAGTATCTATATTCTTTCAACCTCTCATTTAAATCATCACATATTACTCCAGGCTCAATTTCCGTTATATTGTTTGCAATATCAATAAAATATATTTTATTCATTTGGTTTAAATCTAAAACTATACCTCCTAGCGCACTTAAATGGCTTGCTGACAAACTAGTACCACTACCTCGTGGATAAACGGGGATTTTATTGTCATTAGCTAATTTTAGTATGCGTGAAACCTGTTCCGTAGATTGAGGTAATAAAACTAATTCCGGAATCCAATTTTTCTCAAATATTGTAGGACCAAAAGCATACGTCCACCTAATTTCGTATTCAGAAAACGCGTATGCTTCTCCTACGATTTCTTTAAATTTTCGCGAGAGCGATTCCGAAATTTTATTATACTTTAGACTCATGGGTTTGAGTATGTGAGAGGAGCTTATTGTGATTAATTAGGTTTGAAAGTTAAAAATATTGTGGATTTCAGTTAATTGGTTATAAAAGAAATTTCATTATAAATTATTAAAGCTTGATGTGTTATCAAGATTAATAATTAAACATTTTTTTAAAGCTAGTTTAAAATGTGGAAGGATAAGTTAATTGAAATTGCTAAAACATTTGATCATCCTGCATGGGGATTTTCTCACTTCTCCAGAGTTTATAATTTAGCATTAGAATTAAGCAAAACTATAGGTCAGAATATTGATCAAGATGCTTTATTCGCAGCAGCCTATTTGCATGATATTGGAGCATTACCACCATATAAAAAAGATGGAGTAGATCATACTAAAATTTCGATAGAACAATGTGAGTCAATTTTAAAGGAAATAGGATTTCCATTAGAAAAAGTATCTATAGTAAAGGATATAATTAAAAGCCATATGTACTATACACCCCCATCAAATCAAATTGAAGCAATTTTATTTCACGATGCAGATACTTTAGATTTTATGGGAATAATTGGAATTTCTCGAATATTATCAATTGTGGGAATTGATAATTGGACACCAAATTTAAAATCAGCCATAAAATTAATAACTAAATTTCAAAAAAAACTAATCCTCAATTTGCATACAGAACAGGCTCAAGAAATAGGAAAGAAAAGACAAATTGAAATGAAAAATTTTTTAGAAGCTTTAAAAAAACAAACTAACAATCTTGAATACATATGAATTTGTTTTGAAATTTTAA
>JBHLLE010000317.1:0-5201 GCA_048885945.1 Candidatus Hermodarchaeota archaeon
TAAATTGATAATAATAAAGATGTTCAATTACGTGACAAGAATATATCAAATCAACTGATTCAGTTTTAAATGGCAATTTTTTAGCCATATTAATCGGGATTTTACCGATGATATCTGTATTGAGAAAATCATCTAATAAATCCTTTCCTTCTCCAAATTGAATCTTAATTTCATCGTGAGTTTTATAATACTTTTTAATTTTAGATTTTCTAATAAGTCTGTTTGGAAAATTAAGCACAATCTTTAACTTTAATTTAAGATCAAATAAAAGATGATTTAAAGTACCCTCAGTTCTCTTCATAGTTGTAATATATTATTAATTTTAAAATAAAGATTTTTTTAAAATATTTAGTATAGAAAAAAGTAAAATTCCTTACCTTTTTTGTTTTCTTTTTTTCTTTCCCGCCAGATACAATATGCAGCATCCTTGACAAATAGACATTAATTTATTTTTACTCATATGTTCCCTAAATTTTTGATAGTTCTCACCATTCCAGATTTCAGTGAAATTTTTTTCATATAAATTTCCCATTATTAAATCATAAAAAACATGACAAGGTGCTAAATCTCCGGTTGCAGTGATATCCACAGAAACCCAAGGAAAATAACAAGTTTCATATTGGTCAATCATCCTATTCCAATCTGCTTTAATATAAGCTGATAGATTTTCGTGAGAAAAAGTGGGGGGTTCTAACATAAGAATTTTATTCATCCTTCTAAGTTGCTTATGAACATTATTGACCTGACGCGCTAATTCTTTTGTGTCTATTCTGTCGAAATCTTTAGGATTTCTTACCAATCCTTTCCAATATCTATCACTTAAAATATTAAATTCAGATTTTAACATTTTCGAATAAGTCGTTCCCATAGGCTCGGTTAAATAATTCTCCATCTGAAACGAAATTCTATCAATCGCATCTAGGTTTAACTCTTTAAGGGCAAATTGTTCAATACTATAATAATTTTTAGGAGTAATTGTGAATAGTATTTCAATTGAAGGTTTACAAGCTCCTCTTCTTTTTTTCTCCTCATAAAGTGCTTCAATACCAGACATTGCTTTATTATAACTTCCTTTACCTCGTTGAGAATCGTTAATTTCACGAGGACCATCTATGGAAACTCTAATATAATCAAATTGAGTTTTAACAAGCATTTTAGCGTGTTCTGTTAGTAGAGTACCATTTGTGGGAGTATCCATAACGGATCCAGCTTTTTTTATAGCTAAAATCAATTCTTCCAAATGAGGATAGGTAAGGGGTTCTCCTCCAAATAGACTATAATAGGCTTTAGAAGAACTTAATTCTCTTATTAATCTTACTAATAAATCAATATCTAAAGTAGCAGGTTTCTTTCCGGATTCTGAATTAGAATATGTACCTGTTTCTCCCCAAAAATAACACATCTTACATCGCAAATTACACAATTCAGTTAATTGTAGAGTTATATTACGAGGTAAGCTAGAAATTTTATTAAAAGACATAATTTCTTAATTATAATCTAATTGTTATACAAAGACTTATTTCTAATATATATTTTTTAATGCTAATTTTTAGATAAAATCTTTCATTTTTCAATGTAGAATGGAGAAAAAATACAGAATACTAAATGTTCTAGTAGCAGGACATAGCCAACATGGAAAGAGTAGTCTTATTGAGACCATTGTGGGTAAGTTTCCTGATATTTTAGATTTTGAATTAGCTCACGGTACTACAGTAAGTCTTAAAGTTATTCAATTCTTTTTGAAAGATCAAAACTTAATCTTAAATTTCTTAGATTCTCCAGGTCATATAGACTTTAAAGGGGGAATCGCACTTGGATTAGAGTTTGCTGACCTTTTATTATTAGTAATCTCTGGATCGGAAGGATTCCAAGCAAGAGCATACTGGCTTTATGAAGAAGCTATAAAAAAAAACCTTCCTATTGTTATTGCAGCAACTAAAATGGATTTATCTAGTGCTAATTCTGTTCAAATTAATGACGAATTGAAAAAATTAGGTTCGAAAACTCTCCCAATAATCGAGACTTCTGCAAAAAAGTCGTTTGGAATCGAAGAATTAATAAAAAAAATTTCTATTTACATTAAAAGTCGAGTAAATGTCAATGATGACCTTTCATTCATCATTTTGGGTTACGATCGTAAAAAAGGTATAGGTGAACTTCTGAATATTGGAATCCTTACGGGTAAAATTGGGATTAACTGGATTACTGAGAAAATTAAAATAAGACACATTTTTTCTTTAAAAGGAGCTTCAATTAAAGAGGCATCGCAAGGAGAAATTGTTCAAATTTCATTAAATGTTGACGCTAATTTTGAATTAGGTACGAGGTATTATAAAGGAAAATTTATCTCTTCTAAAATTGAAGGATTGCTCTCTGAAATTCAACCAAGAAAAGAATTTAATATTGCAATTGAAGATAAGGAGAAATTTAATATCGCCTTAGATATCCTAAAAAAAGTTCAAAAAATTATTCCTTCCTTTGACTTCTATGTTGAAAAAAATAATATAAATATATTAGTGCTCGGGGATATTCAGTTTGATTTTATAAAAAACCAGCTAGAATCATATATTGAATTCAAGGTGGTCGGTTCTAAGATTAAAGGAATTATTACAATAAATAAAATTAGCACTGGGAAATATAAAACTGCATCTGTAAGAATAGTACCCCGATGCAGAAAAACATTAACTATTTCAAGAGAAAAAGTAGAAGAAAAAACGTTATACGATATTTTAGGGGCATCGGCAGCATATGGTGCTTTCAATTTAGATGGATTACATGTAGATATATTCTCTGGTAAAAATGAAGACGATATAGCACAAGCTATTGCTAAAGCAATTGAAAAAGTCAAGATTATTAAATTAATTCCCTCTCAAGATGTTATAGTGAAAGTGGAAAATTATACTGATGTATATACTTTAGTGGAGAAATATGATATAGAAATTCTTTATCAATCTCAAACAAATATTTTTTATCTTCAAGTTTCAAACAAAGAATTTGAATCTTTTTTTAATTCTTTAATGAAAGTCTCAAAAGGCAAGGCAGATCTTAATTTGTTCAAATTCGATCAATCTGAAAAAATACTTTCGGTTGATCCAGGAACTAGACACTATGGATTTTCGTTAATCGAGAAAGGTGAAATGCCCTCACTATGGTACGTTAATCTTAAAGGAAGTATTAATAATCTAAGATCTCAAAATGTAGCTAAAAAACAACTTACTAGAGAAATGGATATTTTTTTAGGAACCAGTAAAGAATTAATAAATAAGATCTTCGTTGGTAATGGTCCTGGTTCAGACTTTATAATTGAGTTTTTTATAGAATATTTCAACATTCCATGCGAAAACAATGCTTGCGTTATTACTGATTTAAGTCCTTCTAAGAACGATCTCACTACTACTGAAAATGGTTCAAATCTCCGTTTTCTTCCACCTGAAATTTATTTAGTTGATGAATTTAAAACCACCAAAGAAGCATTATTTCACTTACAACAAGGAAAATTAGTAAACGAAGTTCAATCAAAAGGTTTTGTTGATCACGCAATTGCAGCTCTACTTATAGCTAAAAGAGGAATTAAAGGAGAAGTAATTGAGATTAAAAAGAAGCCCCTTAAACAACTTTTCGACTATGTGACTGAAAACTACGCGGGTTCTTACTCGTTTTCAAGTATTCATGGTGTTCACGATCTAAGCGATCTTAAATCTGGGATGTATTTGAGAGTAAAAGATTCAACTAAAATGGATTCAAGTTTAAATAATGGAGATATAATTGCTTTTTCTCGGTTTGGCAGTAATAATAAAACCTTTTTTGGTTCTACTTTAACAGGTAATAAAATTATTGTTAAATTCCAAGGTAATATTAATGTTAGAAAAGATTTTTTCAATATTTTAACTCCTGTTAAACAAAGAAATTAAGCATGAATAAAATAGAAAAGGAAATTATGCCAGTTTTACTAAGTAATCTATATTTAAAATATGATTTTAATAAAAAAAAAGAAAAAAAATAATTATTTTTGATAAAATTATTTCTGGTTATATATTATTCACGATTATCAATTTGCTCAATCCAATTTAGAATTGTATCAAGAGCTAATTTAAAGTTATCCATTTGGCAATGACTTGAAGCGTTTTCCTGCTCTGTAAACATTCTAGCAGTGAGCGATCTCACATTTTTCAATGCTTCTATTTGTTTGTAGAACATTTCTAAAGGAATAAAATGGTCTTTAGTTCCTGTTAATAATAAAATATCACAAGTGATTTTCTCAGAAATATCAGAAGAAGAAAAAAGTCTTGTTTTTTGAATATATTCGAATGGAGTTTTCATTCCCATAATGTACATTCCGTGATTTACACCCCAGTTAACAAGTAAATCCTGTTTCATTCGTTTTTGCATGATTTTATTGAAAAGATCAACCTGATTGCTATCTAAAAGATTCTCGGCCATTTCACGTATTTTCGGACCTCCAGCATATAGAAGGACTTGGAAAAAATCATAGATCACACCAAAAGCAACAACTTTAGAGATTCTAGGTTCAAAAGCAGCCGCACGTAGACTTAAATACCCTCCCAAAGAGAGTCCTATTATTGTAGTTTCTTTAAGGTTAAAATGATCAAGTACTGCTTTAATTGGTTTTTCCCATTCATGTGTCATTGTTAATTTATTTTTCTTTAACGCTGCGCCCTGTCCAGGACCTTCAAATGCTATTACCTCATATCCTGCATCTCGAATGTACAAATATGATTTATAAAATTCTTCTATAAGGGAATCATAACCTCCAAAAATTATGATTGTACCTTTACTTTGGTTGTTTTTCAGATGATAACCTGGAAGAAATGAATTATCATAGGGTATATTGATTTTATTCTCTTCCAAATCTTCGTATACTTTGTAAATTAACTCAATAAACTTTTCGTAAAGACTATACTTATCAGGATCATCTGGAGCAACAAAAAATTCGGCACCTCTATAGTATACTGCAGCGTTCAACAAACGGTTTTCTGACAGAGCTTTTTCTGCTAACGCAACTAATTCTCGCTTCCAATCGTTAAAATCCTTTATTTTTATTGCGACTTCTTTGATCTCTTCGAGATTACCACCATTGGTAACCATTCTATTGAATTGAAAATTTATATTAGGGTGTTCGTGAAAATTGTAATATCCCACTGAAAATTTGGATTCTAATTTTAAAGTCATTTTAAATACAT
>JBHLLE010000318.1:0-5185 GCA_048885945.1 Candidatus Hermodarchaeota archaeon
ATGGTGGTGCCATTTACTTAAATGGTAAATATTTTGGATAATTTGGAAACTTATCCTAAATCTACGCCAACAAACTTTTATATTTTTCTCAATTTCTCTTAATGTTCAATAAAGAATTGAGTTTATAGATTAAACTTAGTAAAAAATAAAAAATATTTAAATAAAATTAACAAGAAATAATATAAAAAGGTTAAAAACAAAAAAAGGTAAAACAATATGGATTTTGAAAAGTTGACAGAACTTATCATCGAATTAGAAGTAGATGATATTGCTGATGCTGTTAAGGAAGCTCTGGAGGCAGATGGTAAGGATCCTTTTGAGGTGTTAAATGCTCTCACTAAAGGTATGGATGAAGTAGGTCGCAGATATGAAGAGAAAGAATACTATTTAACTGAATTAGTATTAGCGGGAGAGACAATGAAAGAAGCATTTGTAATTCTACAACCTGCTCTAGCTGCTGCTGATAAATCAGAGTCTAAAGTAAAAATTATTATAGCAACAGTCAAAGGAGATAATCACGATATCGGTAAAAATATTCTTGGATCTTTACTTTTAAGTTCAGGATTTGAAGTAATCGATTTAGGAATGGATGTAGATGAAAAGGTAATTGTTGATAAGGTTAAAGAGACTGGAGCTACTATAGTCGCTTTAAGTTCTCTGTTAACTATGACTGTTGAGCAAATCAAAAATGTAGATGAAGCGTTAAAAGAAGCGGGATTACGAGATAAAGTGAAAATGATTGTAGGAGGGGCACCATTGAATATGGAATTAGCTAAGAAACTTGGTGCTGATGATTTTGCTGATGATGCTGTTGAAGGAGTCAAACGTATAAAAGATTTAGCAAGTTAATTTCAATTTTTTTAGTATAGAGGTTAAAATAATGGATTGTAGAGAAAGAGTGTTTACAGCTCTTAAACTGGAAGAACCTGACAGAGTTCCTTGTCATACAATATATATTGATGCTAATAATGTGGACAAAATTCTTGAAAAACCTCAGGTCACTGATTTTGATACTGTAGAACAGGTAAAAAGAGATAATCCTGACAGTTGGACAGAAGAAATGAGCAATTTAATTGAAAGTGTTGAAGCATCAGTTTTTTCTCGGTGTGTAGAAGCTGCCATCAATATAGGTCTCGATTGTATGCAAGTAGGGATGATTCCTCTATATTTTATTGAAAATCCTGATGATGATAGACTTTTAATGAAAGATATATTCGGGCGAATATGGGAAGCTAAAAATAACGAAGGTAATTTCAATCCTTATTATTTATATGGTACAATGAACACTCCTGAGAAATGGAAGGATACTAAAGAACAAATTGAAGGACCTCTCACTGAAAAATATAAAAAGTTTGTAAAAAAATTTTATCGACGTACAACAAAAAATCATAAAGATAAAATTCTTGTAGCTGTGACAAATGATTTAGCAGGAGTTTTCGAGAGCGCCTCACAGGGGATGGGAATGACTTATTATTCTAAAATGCTTCATAAAAATCCTAAATTTATTAAAGAAGTACATGAAGTATATGCCCAGTTCACTGCTGAGCTTTATATGAGTTATATGGATGCTGGTGCAGAATTATTTGTTGAATCGGGAGATTTAGCCTATCACACTGGCCCGATGATGAGCCCTAAGAAATTTAATGAGTTATTATTACCCGCTTATAGAATTATTACTGACACAGTCCATGATAGAGGTGGAAAAATTGTCCTTCATACTGATGGGCAAATAACACCATTGTTGGATTTTGTGGTTAATTGCGGTTTTGATGGATTACAAAGTCTTGAACCTACTGCTGGGGTTGATCTGGCTTTAGTAAAAAAAAAAGTAGGTGATAAAATCTGCCTCATGGGTAATATTGATGTGTCTCATATTTTAGTAGATGCAACTAAAGAAGAAGTTTATGATGCTGTTAAATTCGCAATCAAGACTGCAGCTCCTGGGGGAGGATTTATTGTTTCAGCAGCTAACATGCATCCTGGAGTTAGCGTTGAAAATCTGAGGTGGATGGTGGAAGCTACCAAAAAGTTTGGTAACTATCCAATAAATCTGTAAAAATTTTCTAATTTTTTCTTATTTTTCTGAATTTATAATAGAATTCTTGTATTTTGTAACCTAATCAAGAGACTTGGACATGTATAATAGAATTTATCTCTCTAATATTCATTTAAATTAGCTCTTTATAGGCTAAATACATAAAATTTTTATCGTTTCCTTTATTTTTATAATAATATTAATATACAAAAATTAGTGTTTTAATTATGGTAAAAGTTAAGAACGCCGAAGAAATAGCTCAATTAGTTACATCCGGATCTTACGAAAAGAAAAGACTGTTTTCAATAGTAGCTCATATTGATCATGGAAAAACAACAGCCTCAGATTATCTTCTCAGACGTGCTGGTCTTATGAGACCTGAAGATGCAGGTCAACTTCAAATGACAGACTCTGATGAGGAAGAACAAGAGAGAGGTATCACAATTTTTACATCTGTAGTATTACTTGCATTTAACGATCCTAGAGAATCTGAAGATGGAGAGCCTTACATACTACAAATTAACGATACGCCCGGACATATTTCGTTTACGGGAGAAGTTTCCAGAGCCTTAAGAGGATCTGATGGAGCAATTATTTTAGTTGACGCATTAGAAGGGGTAATGACCCAGACTGAAACAAATATTCGCCTTGCAGTAGGTGAAGAGGTTTGTAAACCCGTTCTATTTATCAATAAAGTGGATAGATTAATTAGTGAATTAAGACTTTCTCCACAAGATACCTTTGCGAAGATAGATAAAATAACAAGAGAAGTGAACGATTTAATTAAGAAAGTCAGACCAGAAGGTTCTGATTGGAGTATTGATTTTGCAAAAAACAGCGTTGCAGTTGGTTCAGCGAAACATGGTTGGGGTTTTACCTATGAAATTTTGCTTGAGAAAAAATTAAAACCTCAAGATGTTTTTGAAAAATATAATGAAGGAGATATTCAGTGGCTACGGGACGAATTACCGTTAGACGAGCCTTTACTTAGAATGGTAGTAGATCATCTACCAAATCCCATCGAAGCATCGCAATATAGAATTCCACATCTCTGGAAGGGAGATCTTGAGTCTGATTTAGGAAAAGCATTATTAAAAAGCGATCCTAAAGGACCATTATTAGGATTAATTACGAAAATTTTTCTAGATCCTAAAAAAAATTATCAAGCTACTCTTATAGGTAGAATCTTTTCTGGTACTTTTGATCAAAGTGATACAATATATTTACTTGGAAGCAGAGCTGCTAATAGAGTAAAAAGATTAGGGGTTATGGAAATAACTGATATTTTAGATATATCTAAAGTTCCCGCGGGAAATTTATTTGCGATTTACGGTTTCATTTGCCCCTCTGGTGAAACGTTCATGGATGTAAACGATCTTCCTAAAGATAAGGAAGAGGTTAATAGATTGCCCACATTTGAAAAGATTCATTATGCTTGTAAAGCTGTCGTATCGAGAAGTATAAAACCAAAAGATCCTCACGATCTTGCCAAACTAGGGGAAGTAGTTGGAAAATGGCTCCAAGCAGATCCTACTGCCGAATTCCGACTCGATAAAGAGTCCATGGAATACATTTTGAGTGGAATTGACCCATTACAAATCGAAATCTTAACGAAAAGAATTAACAATCAAGTCAAAATCGATATTGGAGAACCAATTATAGTATACCGCGAAAAAATAAGCAAGAAAAGCAAAGAATTTCACACGAAATCTTCAAATACTCATAATAGACTCTTGCTTTATGTAGAACCATTAGATGAGAAAACTGAAGAACTCTTAGATGAGGGTAAAGTAGTAGATATGCAAGATGCAAAAGAACGAGCTGCAATTTTACGCGAAGAAGCAGGATGGGATACTAAAGAAGCTAGAAGAATTGTAGATATATACAAAGGAAATATACTGGTCAATGGAACCTCTGGATTACAGAGGTTTGACAGAGTAAAAAACGATCTAGTAAGTGCTTTTAGAGATTGGTTAGGAGAATGCATAATTGCTAAAGAACCTGCTATGGGAATAAAAGCTATCTTCACGGATATGGTTATCCACGAAGATCCTCGTCATACGCAATACGCCCAGACAGCTAGCATGACATATTCTGCCTTAGCTTTATCTATGATGGAGGCTGACCCTCATCTTTACGAACCTATCCAGAAGATCGATGTCAAAACCCCTCAAGGTACTGAGGGTGGAGTGAATGCAATAATTAATAAACATCGAGGTAGAATTAACAATGTTATACCAGAAGGAGAATATGTTCGAGTACAAGGTCAAATTCCAGCAGCGGAAATCATAGGAATTGCCGACGAAATCAGAAGCTCTACGCAAGGAAGAGCCTTTTTTGGATATGAGTTTAAAGGATTTGAAAAAGTACCTGCTTCTTTAGAACGAGACGTAATCTTAGAGATTCGAAAAAGAAAAGGAATGCCAGTAGAGATGCCTTCTTCAAAATCTTTTGAGAAATTTATATATAAGAGGACTTAAATATATTCTTTTAATACTTTTTTAATAACTCATTTAATTTTTAAGATTTATTCCTATTTTTTTATTTAAGCATTTTAATTTAAGACGAAGTTTTTATTATCCTTTTAGCAAGTTCGAGGAACGCTAAATTAATATTATCATCTGATTCTGGAACGATTTCAATATACATACTATCTTCATTAAATGCGTATTGAAGTATAATTGGTTTATTAACCTCGTAAATTTTATTTATGGATGGATTAATTATATTTCCTACTAAAATAAACGGAATATATTCACCAACAAATTGTCGGATCTCTTCAACATAATTTTTTGCCTCACTAAAACTTCTCATTCTTGAAGGATTAAATACTACGAGAGCACCATCAGCTCCTTTATAAAATGTCCTTCTGCTTTTTTTAAATCTTAGTTGACCTCCAATATCCCAAATAGAGAGTAAGGCAATTTTATCTAGTTCATATTCAATGTATTTAGTAAAAATATCTATTCCTACTGAGATTTTAAAACTAGAATTGTATTTATCTTTTAAAAATCTTTTAATGAGATGGGTTTTTCCAACGCTAGGCATTCCAACTACTATTATTTTCAATTTAAGAATATCCATGAATCTCTGCTAATAAAGAGGAATCAAAAATATAAAAAAAAAAACTATTGCAAATCTTAAATCTTA
>JBHLLE010000319.1:0-5177 GCA_048885945.1 Candidatus Hermodarchaeota archaeon
AAATTTAAAGAAAACAAATATGCAGAATCAAGAAGAGATATAATAGTAAGAAGAGATGTGGATGAGCAAAGAATATACGAAGCTGAAGAACACGAAGTAAGTATAGACGAAGATAAAAAACATTTACTATAACTCATAAATTTTTAGAAATAAAGATAATAGAAATAAAAAAGAAAAATTATTTTTTATAGAAAGGATCTGCCTCTTGTAATGCTCTCCTTTGAACTTTTCCTAAAATATTTTTTGGAACCTCATTTATAAATTCAATATATCTTGGAACTTTCCAATTTGTCAAATATTCTTCTAACCAAATTTTCATCTCGTCTTCGGTAATAGTACCAACAAACTCAGGTTTCAATGATATCCATGCTTTTGCAACTTCTCCAACTTTTCCTTCAGGATCTGGTAATCCCGCTACAGCAGCTTCGCTTACTTTTTTATGCTTCATGATCATAGTCTCAATTTCTGTTGGAAACACTGAATGACCAGCTACTTTAATTAATTGTTTTTTACGATCTCTTAAAACAATGGTTCCATCTGGAGCCATAAATCCTATATCTCCAGTTCTAAGCCAAATACGTCCGTCCCATTTTTGAAGAGTAGATTTAGTCTCTTCTGGTTGGTTAAGATACCCTTTCATTACTTGTGGACCACATACACATAATTCTCCAGTATAATGCTCACCGTAATTTGAACCCGGTAATCCAATAGCGATTGGTCCATCTTCTAAATTCTCTGCATCACTTGGCCATATTCCCCAATCTGTACCTGGAAATGGCAACCCTATAGGTCCTACTGGACTTTCACCAAATAAATTACCACCACAAACAACAGGAGAAGCTTCACTTAAACCATATCCTTCAACAAGACGTCCACCAGTCTTTTCAATGAAAGCATCCCTTATAGGTCTATGTAATGGTCCAGCACCAGAAATACAAAGCTTCAATTTTCCAAATAGACCTTTAAATTTTCTGAGATTGGGATAGTCAGCAATTCTTTTAAAAAGTATTTCTGCTCCTGCATATAAAAGACCATTAGGTGCATCAATCTCGTCTAAGTCTTTAAGAAATTCTCCTGTTTCAGGAGGTCTAGGAAATAGCATGATAAATCCTCCTAATGCAATTCCAACATTCATACAAACGGTCATTCCAAAAGAATGAAATAGAGGTAATACTGCTACATCTCCAATTCCAGGATCTTCGCCACCAAACCATAACATACTTTGAATTGCGTTAGTTACCACATTAAAATGAGTTAAATCTGTTGCTTTGGGAACTCCTGTTGTACCTCCTGTCATAATATAAGTAGCTGTATCATTAACTGGGTCAATTTTCACATTAGGTAAATTGGGTTCTGTATTTTTTATAAGATCGACAAAATTATATGTTGATGGATAATCAACTTTACCTTTAGGAATTTTTCCTATTACCTTTCCTATAAATTTAATAGCTCCAGGAAGACCAGAAGCTAAGTCTGCTACATTTGTAGAGATTATAAACTCAAATGATATTTTTTTAAGAATCGGAGTAATTAAAGGCTTATATAAAGCATCAAGCACTATCAAATATTTAGCTTTTGCTATTTCTAGATGATGTAATACTTCTAATGGTTTATAGGTAGGATTTACGCCAGTGACAATCGCACCTATCTTGGCACATGCGTAATATGCAATAACATACTGAAAACAGTTTGGAAGTAATAGCGCGACAACTTCACCTTTTTTAACATTTAAATTACTAAGTGCTGTTGCAAAAGAGTCGATCATTTTCCCAGCTTCTTCATAAGTCATCCAAGATTGCAAAAACCACATCATTCTTTCATTAGCATGTTTTTTTCTTTGTCTTTCAAAAAATTCTCCAAGAGTAATCTTTTCAAAATTATAATTATGAGGTGTCTTTTCAGGCCACCACTTTTTAAACCATGCTTTTTCTTCACTTACTTGCCATTCTGCCATATTTCATCCCATTAAAATCGAAATATTAAAAATTATTTATTTTAGATATATATAATCTTTTATGCTAAAAACTTATAAAATAGTATTCCAAAATTTATTAATTAATATTAGAAACAAATATATGTGATTCTATGAAAGAAGTGAAAGTTGCTATTATGGGTTCTGGCTTCATCGCAGAACATCATTTGTATTCTCTTAATTTACTACCTAATGTTGAAATTATGTGTTTAAGCTCTAGAAATCAAGAGACAGCTAGAGAATTATTAAATAAATTTAATCTTCCCACAAATTTATATATGGATTATAATGAATTATTAAAACTGGATTGCGATGCGGTTTCAATTTGCTTACCAAATTATCTACATAAAGATATTACGTTAGACCTATTAGATTCGGGAAAACATGTTTTGATTGAAAAACCATTAGCTATGAATGTTGAAGAGGGAATTGAGATGGTGGATAAGGCAAAATCTTCGAATAGAAATATTTATTATTGTGAGAATAATATGTACGCTCCATCATTTAACAAGGTAAAGGAGGTTCTAAAGGAGGGTGCTCTTGGTGAAATTTATATGGCTCGTGGAAAAGAACAGCATTCAGGGCCTCATTCAGAGTGGTTCTACAAAAAAGATAAAGCAGGAGGAGGGGCATTAATAGACTTAGGAATTCACGATATAGCAGTGCTTGTATGGTTTTTAGAAAAAGAAGTTAGAGAGGTATTTTGTCAAATAAAAACAGTTCTAAAAAATAGAAAGGAATTTGGAAAATGCGAAGTTGAAGATAATGCAGTAGGAGTTTTATATTTTGAAAATGACGCTCAAGTTATAATTGAGGAATCTTGGACTTCACCAGGTGGGTATGACATAAGATATGAATTATATGGATTAGATGGTCAATTAAAAGTAGCTCCGACCTTTAGTAATCTTATAAGTGTTTATAGCGAAACGGGGTATGGATATGCTGTAGAAAAGGCAGGAACTACAAAAGGGTGGACCTTCCCAGTACCTGCTGAATCTTGGACGTTTGGTTATCCCAAAGAAATGAAACACTTTGTAGAATGCATCGTGGAAAATAAAAAATCGTTTACAGATGGAAATTACGGTCTTAAAATTTTAAAGATAGTTGATGCTATGTATAAGAGTGCTAAGTCTAATAAAATAGAGGTTGTAAATTTTTAAAAAAAATTAAAAGAAAAAGAAAAGATAATTGTTCATTTAAAATTGCTTATAATCTCCTTTATACCACCATCTTTGCGACTTTCTTAATTCTCCGGGCATATCTTCAAATGGAGATATTTCTTGCTCTAATGGACTGTCTACACCATAACGGCGTCCATTTCCCGGATGTACAAAACCGGTTCTCGCAATTCCATTTGCTGCTCTCAATGCAGTTCTTCTAGATATTAACGAAGCTCCTCGAATGTAAAAATATCTCCATTGGTTTTCTTCATGTTTCAATTCGATAAATATTCCTTCATCCATACTATGGTCAGATTTTATAGGCTCAAATTGCCCGGTATTGTCATTCCATTTTAATAAGAGATTTTTAGGTTTTTCGTCAGTCATTTTACTTCGTATTCGGATACCTAATTTCCAAAACTAATTTTAATAAAATAATTGTGTACTCTATTTTAAAGATATGATAAAATTAACAACAAAGTCTAATTTCTCTTTTGAGGTTAATAGCATTTTTTGATTTATAGGTCTAATTCATTAAATAGATTTAAGACTTCTGACACTACAATCTCTCCAATCACTGGCGAAAAACTTGCAATGGGTTCATAACCACCATACTCTGTGTACTCATATTTAGATAATAAATATCCTATCCAATCATTGGAATTTTGGAAAATAAAGGTGTTTTCAGATTCAATAGGTGAAAATTTTAATAATTTTTTACCAAGAGCTTCGATTAATTCACCTGGAGTTGTAATAATATTCAATTCTTTAGAATGAGAATTTGATTTTGTTTTTATTTTAATATATTGAATTTTTGTATGACACATAGTTCTAAATCTTCGAGATGTTATAGTAAACGCGGGAAAGTTAGCATTTGCGCTTGCTGTTTTTAAAACAGGAATAATTATGAGTTTTTTTAAAGAATGGAATAATTTATTCTGAAACCAAGGTTTTCCAAAATATTTAAAATCTTTAAATGGTACCGAGAAATCTCTTATTACACAACTAATATCAATAATTTCATAAAGTTCATTGTTTTCAATGGATTCGGCTAATTCTAAAGCTTCTTTTGCCAAAAGTTTGCCTAATTTCTCAGTATGTTCATATGTCCCATGTTGATCGTACACTAATTTTAAATCTTGTTCAAGCTTTTCATAATCAGTCCCACAAGTAGTAATAGGATTCAAATCCGCCGAGGGTCCGTTAAAATACACTGCTTTTATTTTATTATTGGTTAATTCGTTAATATGATGAATTATCCTACCTGGATAATCAGCAGACATTTTACTATTCTCATACGAAAGAGTTACAGGATGACACGCATAATTAATTATTAACCCAATTTTCTCATTATTTTCAATATTTTTAAAAAGAATAACTCCCAGTTCTGGTTTAGCAGTTATTGTTGGATGCCTCCGATTTATTACTAATTCCGGATTAAAAATTTTCTTTTTCCAAGTAATCTTACAAGGGATTAATTTACTAAATAGAGTCTTAGTAAGCTGAACTATTCTTTCTATCAAATAAATTACGTACTTATCATTTCTATTCATACCAAACATAGCACCTTTAAGGAAACTCCCTGTGTAATAAAACTCTCCTGTAAGATCGGGGGCAGAATGAGTATGAATACTGTGAATTAGTATTTGTTCAGGTTTAATATTATCAATTTCAGAACAAATCTTTTTTTTAATATAGTTAGCAATACTTAAAGGAACTTTTAATAAATCTAAAGAGAGTAATAATAGATAATCTTGTTCTATATCTGCATTTGAACTCTTAATTAAAACACCGTGAGCATGAATATCATCTAATAATCCTGAACAAGGATCTTGAATCTCATAGCCTGCCATTTGCATTCCTATGTAATTTTTTGGCGTAATTTTTATCTTATCTATTGCGACTTTCATTTTTATTCAGTTTATATTAAACGTAAAATATTCTAAATAACTTTCATTTATAAATAAATTAAAATAAAAAAAATTATTCTGTTTGAGCAAATTTCTTTTTTATAAAATCCGGTAGTGCAAATCCAAGATATAATT
>JBHLLE010000320.1:0-665 GCA_048885945.1 Candidatus Hermodarchaeota archaeon
CAATCGAATCTTCCCCATTGTATGTTGGAAAAATAATTGAGATCTTAGCATTAGAGGTACTCATAAGTTTTTTCAAAACCTTTTTGATATCGTAATATTATAATCTTAGAGAAATTAGTAAAAATAATTTGAAATATATTTAAGCGCGAATTTTTAACAATAATAATAGTAATAATAATTTGTATATTTTAAAATATTAAATAAATTTTAAAAAATCTTTAATTTAATGTATTATCGATTTTAATTTTTTGAATAACTTAAAAATAAATTTGAAATAGATGTACTAATTAAAGATTTTTTTTTTAATTAATTTGAATTATTGAAATTAATTTACTACTCTTAGTATCTTGTCTTATATATTAGTTCTCCATCAATAATTTCTTCTTTGAAATATTTTTCATCATGAAAGAGTTCTATGTCAAATTCAATATCGTAATATTCACGTCCATCAGGAAATGTCTCAACAGCAACCTCGAAAACTAATTTGGTATTGTTATCTTCCAGATCTAAATAAAAATAATCAATCGAACCAAACTCATTGTCTAAAATCATTTTATGAAATTCTTTTGAGGTTTCACATTCAGAAAGCTCCTCTAAAAATTTTACTCTCTCATTATATAATGCACTTGGATGGGAATAATAAGGATTTGGTAGTAAAAAGAGAT
>JBHLLE010000320.1:675-5153 GCA_048885945.1 Candidatus Hermodarchaeota archaeon
CAACTTTTTAAACTTTACTTGATAAGGTTTTTTATATGGGAGCGATTGGAAAGACAAAAAGAGATAAATTGGTAAATACATTGATACTTCCCAATCATTCATAAGAAATACTTTATCTTCGTAATCAAGTTCTTCAATAATATCACGAGTTTTATCAATACGAGTAGGAGCACCCTCACGAGCAGCTTCATAACCTTCGCTTGTTGCTACATACGCCCAGTGAGAAATATTTTGAGCGGTCATTAAAATTAAAATAAGTAAAATTTCAATTTGATGAATATCTATATTTATGTTATTTTTCACTAGTATTTTATTATTTTTTATGAAATAGAAAAATTTTATATAAAAAATACTCGAGCATATTACCATTATATAATTTGACAATCGATATATCCTTTCGTGCATAATCGGAAAATGAATTAATATACCAATTAAACCTAAAAGGGCCAAAATATGAATAGAAATTAACAAGTTCCCAAAAATCTTTATGTCACGATTAGTTTTGTAATTTTTAATTATATAAAGTAATCCTATTGTATTGAAGACACCCCACACACCAAAACCAATATAATTTATTAGAGGAAATGACAATAAAGCACTACCAAAATAGTTATTTTGATGACTTTCAAATCCAATTAATATAATATCTTTTAGGAGAGGTCCCCAAAACCATATGCTAAATAGAAGTAATAGAATAATACTATATAATAAATGCTTGAATTTTTTTCTAAACTCATTTCTATCTTGGATTAAAGAAATAAAATAATATATCGGCACGATCAGAAAATAATAAAAGAAAGTGCAAAATGCAATTGAACCAATAATCCCACCAATAAGATATTCTCTTTTAGTAAATTTCTTATTCGTAAAGTTTTCAAAATAATAAATAAAATAGGGTATGAATAAAAATGCTCCAAACATATGATCTGGTGAATATACACTTATTAAGTAAATTGAAGAAAATATTGTAATGGTAAATGCTAGTTTTTCTTCATATATTTTTTTCCAAAATTCAAATAAAATAATTGGAGAAATCCAGCAAGATATTAAAAATCCAATTCGTATCATTTTATAGGGAGGTATTTGAAAAAATAGAGAAATTAGAGCTAAACAGTACCAATAAAAAGGAGAATAAAACGCAGAAAGTCCTTTATATCCAAAATCTTGAGGAATTCCTGAATGTGCCATTTGTGTAATATAAGCAGTACGATATACATTATCACCAGAAGTTCCATTATATCCCCAATTTGTATTATAAAAGATAAACAAATAAGCCGCAAATGTTACGATTGAAAATAAAATAATATTTCTTTTATAATTTACTTTAAAAAAATTTTTCTTAGAGGTTTGATTTACTATTACAAATATTAAGAAAAATATTAATGCTAATATTAAAATAATTGAAATTTTATAGATATAATCCCAATATCGATTTGGAAAAAAGTTGTAAATAATAAAGAATAGAATACAACCTATTGCAGAATAAAAGAGTTCTTGAATGATGTCAATATTAAAAATTGATGAAAATTTTTTTCTTAAATTCTGCGAACTCATATAATGGTGTTAGATTATAATCTTTAAAAAGATTTACTTTTTAATGAATTGCATTACAAAATTTTAGAAAGCTATTAATTATTTAAAAATCTTAAAGACTGAATAAAAAAGATTTATATTCATAATTATGGTAACGATTTGTGAATTAATAGAGAGATTATTTTAATAATTCTTGCATTATTTTTCTTTCTAAAATGAGAACATCTAACTATCTTATTAGCAGTTTAGAAATATATGTAATTCTTATTACTAATTTATAAAAACAAATAGTAGAATGCCAATAAATAGATTTTATTATTCAAGAAATAATTTAAACTAGTTATAAAACGATAAGTAGTAATTTTAATAAATTTTATAATTATAAAAAGATTTTTGAATATAAAATGGATAATAGAATAGTCTCTATCGATGTAATAAGAGGATTATGCGTAGTTTTAATGGTTGTTGGACACATGTATTATTTATGGGTATCTACGGTTGATTATATCCCTGGTATAATTATTGCATTTATTATTATTATTCCATCCGGAGTTTTTCCTTTAGTTTCTGGTTATGCTTTTTATTATTATATTGATCGTGAAAATAATAAAGAAATAAAAAAGTCTAAGATATTTAGAGTAGCTCTGATGAGAGCAGGATTTATTTTTTTTATTTCAACGACAATTACATTTTTATTTGGTTTTTTTATAGGTGTTCATCCTAACACAATAATATATTGGAGTATTTTTCAATTAATTGCAGTTTCGATGATTTCTTTTTTTTTTATTCCATTTTTAAGAATTGAATTTAGAATGCTTAGTTATCTCATCCTTTCAATTCTAATTTTTTTTTTTTGTTTTATAATTTTAAACTATGAAATAAAAATTCTATATATATTATTTAACGTTGGAAACTTTCCCTTTTTACCATGGGCTATTTATTTCCTTTTTGGTATTTTTATTGCTGATCTCACTAAAAATTTTCCAGAAAATAAAATTAGTACATTATTGCTTGTCTATATGTCTATAGGAGCTATTGTAATTACTGCTTTTTTCTTAGGGATAAGTAATGTTACTTACATGTATATTGATTTATTTTTCAAAAATATTGGTGCTTTTTTAATAATTTATCCCATCTTATATTTTTTCATGGATCTGAAAGGATTTGAATCCTCTTTACAAAATCGGCTAATTCAATGGGGTAAAGTTGCTTTCTCCGTTTACTATCTCCATTTTGGACTATTAGTTATGGGTTTGTTTATTTTACCGTTTATTATTAATGATATTTTTTCAAATGGACTTTCACTCTACCAATATTTTATTTCAGCTACGATAATTTTAATCTCGATTGACATCTTTTTAAGACTATGGAAAAGATACAATTATATTTTAGGAATTGAATGGGCTATGAGTAAATTTTCCAAAAAATCTTTATTTGATCAAAAAACTCCAGAAAGTGTTTTATAAGACAAGACATTCAAAATTTCTTTTTAGAGTAAGAAAGTTGATTTTTTTTTGAATTCAAAATTTCTTCAAAAATTTTAATTTAAAATTAATATTTTAGAAAAGTAATAAATAATTAATAATAGGAAATTCTCTTGGAATTTAGATTTTTTAAAAATAAATTATTTGAAATTTGCTTCATTTCCATATTTATTTTTTCCTATTTAATGTTTATTTACTTTATATACATCATTCCTCAAGGATTTGATATTTCTATTGTACTTATAATAGGCTTTGTTATTATGATTTTAGGTTTGTTTGTTTTTTTTAATATAGATAATAGTGCTAAGAATTCAACCATTTTTCAAATAAAAATCCTCTCTGAAGACACTATAAAGTTTATTTTAATTATTTTAATGAGTATCTCATTCTTTATTTCTCCTATTACATCCAGAAATACAATTATTTTGTGGAAAGATGTCCCGTTTATTAATTATATAAGAGCTTATAGCTTTATAATTGGATGTGCTTTTGTTCCCGGAGGAAACTTGTATAATATATTTTATTCTAAAAGTGATCTTGCTAAAAAATTTAAGGTGGAACCTTTTATAATAAAAATTACCTTATACCCGTTGTTGTCATTAATGTTCATAGGTATTTCTGTATTGATTCTCGACCAAATTGGTTTAGCAAGAAATTTATTTGAAATTGTACTATTAATGTTTATTTTAATCTTATTTTCTCTTGATTTTGCAATAAAGATTATTAGAAAGAATAAAGTCAGTTTAAATGTTGAATCTTTACAATTTTCCAAATATTCTTTAAATATTTTAATAATGGCCGTTGGAATAATATTCATTTCAATTGGCATTCATTTTGGGATGAGTTATCTTATTCCGGGTGATAGTTGGGTTGGTTTAGCGCCAAATAATTACATAGGTTCTCGAAATTCAAGTCCATTAGAATGGGGTAGTAATAATTTGTATTATCCTTTATTTTGGTCTTATATAACGTTTGGAATTAGTGTATTAAGCGGACTTCCCTATATAAATGCCAATGCATTATTAGCACCATTTTGTTATTTATACGCAACCTCAGTTTATTTATTAATGAAATCAATCTTTTACAATTTTAAAGAAAAATATGCCACTTTATCAACAATATTAGTAATGATTACATCTGGATTATTTTATTTATCTTCTGATTATAACCATGGAAATGTTCCATCAATAACATATACTTGTCAGTTTTATTTTATATATAAGACATATTCTCATTTATTATTAATAGTTGCTTTAGCATTATTTATAATCATTTCAAGAACTATGACATATGAAGAAAAAGAAAATAGTTTATCATTCTTTTATTTTAAAGAATTTAAAATTTTATTGTTAATAACTATTTTTTTAATCCTTAGCACAATGCTTTATTTACTTCCCTTGGTAATAGGAATGTTATTTATCGTTCTTTTCTGTATTTTTTCAAATAATATGAAAAAGAATT
>JBHLLE010000321.1:0-5149 GCA_048885945.1 Candidatus Hermodarchaeota archaeon
CAATTAAAAGCAAAAAACTATATGGATATTATATTTGACGAATATCCTGCTGGGGCTATAGTTGATGATAGTTTATTAGCGGCTCCCAAAGCTGAAATTTTAGTGTGGAAAGATCCAAAAGAAATCAGAGATATTATTTTAATTACAGCAGATGCTCAAAGTCTAACGCCTAAAGGGATTTATAAAATATCAAATTTTCTTACCGAAATTATTTCACGATGCAATGTTGAATTAATTATCTCTCTTGGAGCGTACCCAATAAGTAGTCAAAATCTCCAAAAAAAAGTCCCAAGAATATACGCAACATCCACCAATCGGGAAATACTCGATAATTTTCTGACTAAAAACGAATGTGAAAAGATTAAAAAGGGAGTAATCATAGGAGCAAATGGTTTAATTCCAACCTTAGCAAAAGCTCGATTTAATATTGATGGCCTAGTGTTTCTGGCAGAAACGGATAATATTGCTATGATAAACGAAGACATTACAGACTTAAAAGCTTCAATTTCGCTATTAAATATGCTTAAAAAATCGTTTACCTTGCCTATTAAGAAAAAATATTCGCTAGAAAATATTGATGATATAACAAAAAATCTCCAAAATAAAAGAGATCAGTTAGAAAAAGATCTCGAAACTTTTCAATTTGTCGACACAGACGAGAAACGAAAATCGTTATACATCTGATTTATATTATTTTATTCTTTTTATTTATTTTAAATTAATCTAGGAAACTATAATCTAAAATAAAATGCGCGATTAAAAGATTTAAGATAATTTCAAATAAAATAGACTAAATTTGGCTTGATTTTTTCTTTTTTATCGTTAATTTAAAAAGATTGTATAGAGTTATAAATAGATATTACCAACGATCGCTATTTTAAGTAAAATAGCGAAAAATATTTTAATCATGCTAGATTGACTATCTTAGTATGAAATACGTGTGTGCGAGAAAAAGTTGTGGAAAGGAAGTTAGTAAAAAAGAATTGAATGCACTTCCAGGAATTAAATGCTCCCATTGTGGATTTCGAATTTTATACAAAAAACGACCTGATGTTATTAAGAGAATTAAGGTTCGTTAATGAATATTTAATAATTTCTTAGTTTTTTCTATTTAGGGTTTATTTTTTTTAAAGGATTTTATGTTTATTCTTAGGTAAAGATCTCGTGATTTATTTTTAAATGTGAAACAAGTTCTTTATAGCGATTGCGAATAGTCGCTTCCGTTACTCCTGCAGTAAGAGATATTTCTCTTTGAGTTCTACGTTCCCCTTCCTGCATCGCAGCGACATATAATGCTGCACCTGCTAAACCTGTTGGTGCTTTTCCTGCGGTCAGCCGATATTTTTTGGCTACTTTTAAAATCTCTGCGGCGCGATTTTGAGTACTTCCAGATAAATTCAGTTCTGCACAAAATCGAGGAATAAAATTAATTGGAGAAGAGACGTTAATATTAATTTTAAGCTCGTGAATAATTAATCTATAACATCGGGCAACCTTCTTTTTGTCTACTGAAGCAAATTCAAGAAAATCATCAAGTGTTTTTGGAATATTATTCAACCTACAAGCAGCATAAATAGAGGCGATTAACATTGCTTCGATAGATCTTCCTCGTATAAGATTTTTATTAGCCATTTTTCTATAAATATGGGCAGAAGACTCTTTAAGATCTTTTGATAAGTTTAATTGTGAGGCAAATCTATCTAATTCGTTCATAGCGTAAGCTAGATTTCTATCTATTGATTTATTCGTTCTTGTCCTCACGTGCCATTTTCTCAATCGGTATATTTCTGCTTTCATTTTTGGACTAATTGATTTTCCAAAAGCATCTTTATTTTTCCATCCAATGATCGTGGATAATCCTTTATCGTGAAGCGTAAGAGTGGTGGGGGCTCCAACTCTCACTTTATTCTTAGCCTCTTCAGAGGAAAACGCTCGCCATTCGGGTCCAGAATCTATAATTTTCTGAGTTAAAACAAGTCCACAGGTATTACAAATAATTTCGGCTCGCGATTCGTCTAAAATTAAATTTTGATTCCCACATTCTGGACATAAATTTGATAATTCTTCCGACATATTCAAGTCAACCCATTAAAAAATCTCTTCTCTATGTTCTATAATTCATGTCATAAATTTAAATATTTGCGTTTTTCTAATTGTTCAGTTAATAATATTAATTATTTTTGTGAGAGAGTTTAACGTCAAATTTTAATTCTTCATCAAGATATTTTTGTCGGAAGAATAAACCGCAAAAATAGAAAATTAATAAGATGGAAAAAGATTTTTCGTTGAAGATTAAACCAATTATAACTGCCTCAAATAAAAATTACATTAAGTTTCAATTTTATATTAAAATTCTAATCAAAACATTTTAATTTTTAAATAACATTCATTACTTAATGCGACAATTTTATAAAGCTCATGGAAAACATTGTTATCTGCGATCTTTTAAAACGTCGTGTCCAAAGTGCGGAGTAGACGTGCTCTATTGGGAATGTACCCATGGATGTAAGGTGTTTTTTGAATACCCTCCTTATGGGAAACTAATCGCCCATAAGTGCAAAAAACGAACGGGAAAAAAAATTTTAAATCGTTATCCCGTTATTGTAAAAAAACCAAAAGGATTGCTAGAAAAAGCGTCTTTAAGTTGTCCAATATGTGGGAAATTATTTAAATCAGAGACGGATTTAAAAAATCACTTAAAACATTCAGAGCAATACAAAAAATCAGATCCTAATTTTTCAAAAACTGAAGATTTAATTCACATTTTTAATCAAAATAATCCAAATAGAGCACATAATCAAAATACAAATCAATATAAACCGTTATTTGGCAAAATAAATATAAAAAGAAGAAAAACATAAATTTTTAGCCATAACTTTTAATAAAAATTTTATAATTATATTTATAAAAAACTTTAAATCTAAAATATTTATTATTGATGTATAGGAAATAAAAATTAGGAAACAAGAATATGCCAATAGATCCACAAACTGCTACCTATAATTTAATGCAAGGCGAACCTACCATTATCGCAGTGGCGATAATAAAAGGAAAGGATATAATTTATACTACGGATAATTGGGACATTAGCGCTGATTTGGGTAGAGTCTTATCGAGTTGGGCTTCCATGAATTCGCAATTTATTATGATTTCGGGAGTTAAATATTCCTTACTACAATGCACTAGTGAAAGATTAGTAGCGACTTCTATTAGAGGAGAAGGGCACATTGTTGGGGCTAAAGACGACGAACATAAAATTATTGCCTATGTGGAACCAGACGGTCCAATGAATGCTGCTTACATGGATACTGCGAGAACTCTTACTAGTTTAAGTTCTACTGGGCCCTATTTGGATGCTAATGCACAACTTGGTTCAGCAGGACCTGGTCCGGCTCCATCGGCGCCTAGTGTAGATCCTCAATTAAGTGGTGAAATTCAAGCATTTTTAGATTGGATTAATGATGCTGATGGTCTTTCAGGCTATATAAATTATTATTTGCAGCAAAATAATGCTCAAATCATTAGCAAGCTAAGTGAAGTATATAGCAAACTAAGATCCATTTTTGGTGTTTAAGTCTTTATGTAATACCTTTTTTTATAATCCCCTTAAATTATTCTATTCTGGTTTTAGGTAAATTTTTAATACTTTTAGAATTATTGAACAATATGGACGTTGGAGTTATTGCAGCAAGTGGTTATGCGGGTGGTGAAGCTGTTAGACTATTGAGTTATCACCCTCACGTTAATTTAAATTACATTACCTCTCGAAGGTTAATTTCGAAATACTTTCATTCTGTCTATCCGAATCTAAGGGGTATTTCAAAATTAAAATTCGAAGAATATAATGTTGAAAAAGCTAAAGAAAAATGTGATGTGATCTTTTTAGCGACTCCTCATGGTGTTTCTCAAGATCTTGTTCCCGATCTATTAGAAGTGGGATTAAAAGTTATTGATTTAAGTGCAGACTTTAGATTAAAAGATTTAAGTGTTTATCAGCATTATTATAAGAAGCAACATACCCATCCAGAACTTATTGAAAAATCCGTTTATGGCTTACCAGAAATCCATCGAAATAAGATAAAAAACGCAGATTTGGTGGCTGTAGCAGGTTGTCACGCCGCAAGTGCAATATATGGCTTATATCCCTTAATTAAAGAAGATCTTATTCATGTTAATAACATAATTGTTGACTCTAAGACGGGTTCTTCTGGATCTGGAGCAGAATATAGTCAATCATCTCATCACCCTATTAGAGCTAATAGCATACGCCCCTATAAAATGACGGAGCATAGACATACTGGAGAAATAGAACAAGAACTAAGTTTATTTTTAAAAAACGAGAATAATCAAAATAGAAGGGTTAAAGTAGGTTTTTCTGCTCACGCTGTAAATTTAGTTAGAGGTATTTTATCAACTTCTCACGTATTTTATCCTGAATCAAAAGAAATAGAGGAAAAGGCATTATTTAAAGCGTATAGAAATGCTTATAATAATGAACCCTTTGTACGGTTAATCAATCAAAAAGCGGGAGTATTTAGATTACCTGACCCAAAATTAATTATCGGAACTAACTATGTCGATGTTGGATTTCAATTAGATGAGCATATGAATCGTATTGTTGTTTTATGCACCTTAGACAACTTAGTTAAAGGCACTGCAGGAAATGGAATACAATGCATGAATATTATGTGTGATTTCCCTGAAACTTCTGGACTTGAATTTCCCGGTTATTTTCCTTTATAAACTAGAAAAGAATAATTGATTTCGTAATTTAATTCCAATTATGTGAACGCTTCTATTTAATATAGATAATACTTATTAGAACTGCGATAAGAATCGGAACTACACATAATAAACATAAAAAACCGAGAAAACTATTTCGCCATTTGACGTAGTCGTTTGGTTTTAAGATTATACCACATTTAGGACAATGTAATTGATTAATATTGGTAATATCTGCTTCACAATTGTAGCATAATATTGGCTCGTTTCCATCTTCTGAATAATGCTCAGACACTTGAAGATTTTCCAAAATTGATGTTCTATTTTTTATTATATAATATAATATTTTAATAAACTTTTACTAAACTTGAAATTATTTGATTATAATAATTACATAAAAACATCGTAATTTTTTTTAAATAATAAA
>JBHLLE010000322.1:0-3615 GCA_048885945.1 Candidatus Hermodarchaeota archaeon
TTGTTGCCACAACAAATCCCAATACGGTGTAGTTCATGAGAGCACCTTCAGGTTCAACTATTCTTATTCTATAATTCTATAAAACTGAAGAATTTAGGTTTAAAACAATAATTATAGTAAATATTATTATTATTAAAATACTATTTTTTTTGAGAATTAAATGATTAAATTAATAATTTTTGATCTTGATGGAGTCTTAGTTGATGCGAGAGAACTTCACTATGAGGCATTAAATAGGGCGTTAAATTCGATAGATAAGAAATATGTAATAACTCGTGCTGAACACTTATCTACATACGATGGACTACCAACTACAAAGAAATTAAATATGTTAACAAAAAATAAAGGATTACCAAAGGATCTTCATGATGAAGTATGGCAAAAAAAGCAAGAAATGACATTAAAAATAATTGATGAAGAGATGACATATGATGAACGAATGAGAGAAATTTTAAGAAAACTTAGATCTGAAAATTATATTATGTGTGTAGCATCAAATTCAATAAGAGAAAGTTGTAAAATGATGTTATTAAGGAAAGGTCTTTTGGAATACTTTGATTTTTATTATTCTAATCAAGATGTAATTAATCCTAAACCGAATACAGAAATGTATTTGAGATGTATGATAAAAGCTGGTGTGAATCCAAAGGAATCGCTAATTATTGAGGATTCTCATATTGGTAGAAAAGCAGCACTTGATTCTGGTGCCTATTTGTGTGCAGTTGAGGATTCTAGCAGCGTTACATATAATAAAATTAAGGAGGATATAAATATGGCAAATAAAGAACTAGAAACTAGACCTAAGTGGCAAGGTGGAAATCTAAATATCTTAATTCCCATGGCAGGAGCTGGAAAAAGGTTTAAACAGGCAGGCTATACATTCCCAAAACCTTTGGTTGAAGTTAAAGGAAAACCTATGATTCAACTGGTTGTAGAAAATTTAAATATTAATGCACAGCATATTTTTATTGTTCTAAAAGAACATTATCATAAGTATAATTTAAAGCATTTCTTAAATTTAATAGCTCCCGGATGCAAAATAGTTCAAATTGAGGGAGTTACCGAAGGGGCTGCTTGTAGTACTCTATTAGCTGAAGAATACATTAACAATGATAATCCTCTTTTAATTGCTAATTCTGACCAGTTTGTAGAGTGGGATAGCAACGAATTTATGTATTCAATGATTGCGGATGATGTGGATGGGGGAATTCTTACTTTTACTGCTACACATCCAAAATGGAGTTTTGCTAAATTAGGGGAAGATGGTTTTGTAACTGAAGTGGCAGAAAAGGATCCAATTAGTGATATTGCAACAGTTGGAATTTATTTTTGGGCTAAGGGTTCTGATTATGTGAAATATGCAAAAAAAATGATTGCAAAAAATATAAGGGTTAATAATGAATTTTATGTGTGTCCTGTATACAACGAGGCAATTCAAGAAGGTAAAAAGATAAAAACCTTCCATATCAAGGGGATGTGGGGGCTTGGAACGCCTGAAGACTTAAAAAATTTCGAAACAAATTATAAAGCAGATAGATAATTCTTTAATTTCTTAATCTAATTGTTACTAATTTTTTTAGAATTAGACTTATATAATATCTAAAATCTCTTCTTTGCTTTAAAAAGGAAAAATCAATTTTAGTTTTAATTTTAAAGTCAGAATTCTGTATAATAAAATTTTTTAAAGTATATCTTGGATTTGCTATGAATTGCTTAAAATTCCTTATAGACTGCCTAATATAATTAAATAGATATTTTTTATTAAAAATTTTTTTTTTAATTCTATAATGAAGAGAAGTCTCATGAATCTCGTTAATAAGGTGACTTCTATAGCTTGATGGGATATAATAGCTATGTATTTTCATTTTATCAAAAATACGTGCTTTATTCCTTTTTTTAATTGATTTCTTGTTTTGAAAAGTCTTTTCTTCTATTTTTTCTATATGCTTTTTTAATTTTTTGCATTCACGCATAGTCATCGGATTAAACTTAGGTGACTTATATTTCATAAGTTTAACATAAGACAATGGATTCATTGAAAAATCGTATTTTTCTCTTACTCGTTCTGACCAATCTACATCCTCACTTTCAGCCCAAACTAACTTTTCATCTAATGGGAATTCAATCATTACATTTTTCTTAGCAACCCACTAAGCTCCTGAGATATACATGTATTTACTTAAATCTAATTCGTTGTAAGGGAGCAAATATCTTCTATCAGGTAATATTTTAGAAAAATCTATTGAAATATGAGTTGGCCATAAAGTCCAATCTCTATATCTAGTTCCATTAATATTGATTATTTGATTCATACAAACTTTAAAATCATTTCCGAAAGTTTTAAAACCTTCGTACCAACCATTGCAAAAAACAATATAATCGTGCATATAAACTATATTTTCATATTTAGCGTTTTCTGTGATTAAATTTTTCTTTTTCGTGATCCAAGCACGCTTAATTGATTCGTCAAAAGAAATTATTTTAACATTTTTTCTTTCAATTAGACAACTACCAACAATTATGATTTCATAGTTCTTGATATTCTCTTTTTCGATAGAATCAATTATTAAATTAATGTTTGATTCGTTATTTCCTCCAGTAATAATTCCAAATGTAAAGTCCATTTTGCTAAAATATTTTATTAGTTTTTTTTTTACATTTACACATTCTAATTGGATATAATGAGAGAACTCTATATTATTTTCTAGAACATGATATTCATTTTGAATTATTTTTTTAAAAAAAATTTTTTTAATCAAAATAAATTTAATTATTAGATTATAATTTTAAATCTCCAAAATATTGAAAAGAATTCGAATATGATTTTCATTTCTCATCGCGGAAATTTGAATGGTGTAAATTTAAGTAAAGAAAATCATCCTGATTACATTTTAAAAGCTTTAGAGAAAAACTTTGATGTAGAGGTTGATGTGTGGTTTTCAAAAGGAAAAGAAATATTATTTTTAGGACATGATAAACCACAATATAAAACGGATATAGATTTTTTAAAAAATGATAAATTATGGTGCCATGCAAAAAATGTTGATGCTTTAAATCTTATGTTAAAAGAAAAGATTCACTGTTTTTGGCATCAAGAGGATGATGTCACTCTAACCTCAAAAGGTTATATTTGGACTTACCCGAATAAACCCTTGACCAATAAATCAATTTGTGTCTTACCTGAAACAGATAATCAAAATTTTGAAGGTTGTGCTGGTGTTTGTAGTGATTATATTGAGCAATATAAAAAACACATAATTGGATGAACTTTAATTAATATGTTACTATGATTCAACTAGATCTAATATTTCTTGTTAGGAAAAAGATTAACCAATAATTATTTAAAATTGAATTTATGAAAATTGATAATATTGATAATTTTTTAAGAGGATGGTTTGTTGGAAATTTTGAACCAACATTAATTAAAACTAATGATGTTGAAGTTGCTTATAAGAGTTATAAAACTGGAGATAAAGAAGCAGCTCATTATCATAAAATTGCGACTGAAATAACATTAGTAGTTAAAGGTTCTGTAAAAATGAATAATAAGATCTTTAAGGAAAATGATATAATCATATTGAAACCTAGTGAAGTTTGTCATTTTGAAGTATTAGA
>JBHLLE010000322.1:3625-5146 GCA_048885945.1 Candidatus Hermodarchaeota archaeon
TGACAAGTATGAGGTAATACTAGACTAATAAACTGTTTATGGAATTCCATTTTGGAGAGATATTGAACAAAAAATTAATACATCGGCTTTATATAAAACTGATCTTTATCTAATCACCTAATCTGATAAAAATGTCTTCTAAATTAGGTTTTAATTGATTAAAAGAAGTTATTGGATAATTTTTTAGAGAATTAAACAATTTAGGAAAGTCTGTTTCATTTTTAATAAAAAAGGTGATATTTTTTGAAGTTTTTTCAATCTGATCAACGAAATCCAGTGTTTTTAAAGTATTGATTAAGATATCTCTTTGGTTAGAAATTTCCACCTCAATTCTTATTCTTTCTGCTATTAACTTTCTGAAATTCTCTTGAGTATCGACTTTTAAAATTGTTCCCTTTTTAAGAAATGCAATCCTATCACATAGTTTTTGAACTACATTCATTTGATGTGATGTTAAAAAAATAGTTTTTTTAAGGTTTAATAGAAATTTGACGGTCCAATTTACAGACTTTGGGTCTAATCCAATAGTTGGCTCGTCAAGAAATAAAATTTTAGGATCTAATAATAAAACACGTGCTAATGCTAATTTTAATTTCATTCCACTTGAATAAAAACTAACATATTGGTCTAACCAATTAGTCAATTCGAGTTCTTCAGCTATATTAGAGATTTTTTTTTTAAAATCTTTTATCCCATATAGTTTGCAAAAAAATTTTAAATTCCTATATCCAGTTAACCTATGATAGATCATTTCGCTTCCAAACATTAATCCTATATTTTCTTTTACGGCCCAAGATTCCTTTAAGACATTATATCCACAGACCTTAGCAAATCCACTAGAAGGGCGCAAAAGAGTAGCAAGAATCGAGATTAATGTCGTTTTTCCTGCACCATTAGGACCAAGTAAACCAAAAATTTCTCCTTTTTTAATTTTTAAATTAACATTTTTTAATGCGAGTATTTCCTTTTTACTTCCTTTAAGCGAATATTTTTTACTTACATTATATATCTCAATATCATATTTTGATGATGTATCTTCTTCTTTTACTTTAAGATCTCTCAAATTAGTAACCTTGAATTCCATATTTTTTATAAAAATATTCAAAAGTAAATAAAGATATAATTGGAGTTATTATTGTTAAAAATATAATAGAAATTATATGAAATGGGGTGATTAGTGAGCTAGCAGTCTCATAATCTAATCCTAAATACCATGTAATTCGCAGTAGATCAAAAATATAATAAAATGGATTAAGAAGCATGATTGATTGGATTAATTCAGGGAAAATCTCTTTTGGATATGTGATACAAGCAAATAAGAAAATTATTCTGAGGATAAAATTTGCGTATGGCACAATTTCTTCATAAGACATCCCTAAGACACCTATTATCAACCCAATCGAACCAAAAATTATATAAATTGAAAAGAAAACTAAAAAAAACAGAAAAAGATATAGAAATGGGATGGGAAATAAAATATAAGCTATAACAAAAAATATAGTCAATGGAATAGCAATCATC
>JBHLLE010000323.1:0-5122 GCA_048885945.1 Candidatus Hermodarchaeota archaeon
CTATTTGCAGTTTTAATGATTCCTTTTTTCTTTGTGCGCGAGAAACAGAAAAAAGGCAAACTTCCACCGATTAGAAAAATAATTGCGGCCTCTTATCACCAGGTCAAAAGCACATTTAAGGATATTAGATCCCATCGACCCATGTTTATCTATTTAATCGCCTACTTTTTAATCGCCGATATCGCCAACGTGATCGTACTCTACATGATGCCCCTGATAACCGATGGGCTTATTATTGGAACGGACGGTAAAGCTTCTGACATATTTGGAGTATTATTCATCATAATCGCAACCTTTTCTGCAGTAGCTTTTACGTATTTTGTAGGTAAGTACGGAGAAAACCACGGTCCAAAAAAGGCGTTCTATTTGGTAGGATTTTTATGGGGAACTGCGTTAGGTATCGGAATTTTCTTGATTTTCGCGTATCCTTACATTAATATCGGTATGAACTTTCCTTTTATGATGGCTATTATGATGGGAGTAATCGCAGGTCCCGCGTTAGGTGGAACCTGGACCGCCAACCGAATTATGGTAACTGAACTCGCTCCTAAAGAAAAATTCGGAGAATACTTTGGCTTTACTAAATTAAGCGGAAAAGTATCTTCCTCTATAGGACCTATAGTCTTTGGAACTGTGTTGTTGACCGCAGACATTATAGGTAAATACGCGTACGGTTGGGCGTTAATCGCAGTGGGTTGTATTATGTTCATAGGAATAGCTATTCTTAGCTTCGTCGATATGAGTAAATCTCAAAGAAATTATTAAATCTTCACTTTTCTTTTTTCTTTTTCTTGTAAATTAGCTTAAAACGTTAGTAACAATAAAAATCGTTGTACTATTCGAGAAAAGGTAAAAAATTATTCAGAAAAGAAAACATCGGATATATCCAACTTTTCTTCAATAGATAAGATGTCCTCGTCTTCAAAATTCTCGAAATCTGATTTTTCAAATTCAAGACGGCATCTCGGACATTCAATCGTGTCTTCGTAATCGATGATGTTTTTAGTACCGCATCGAGGACAATGATATTGGTTTATATAGCTCGTCAACATTTACTTTCTCTACTTGGTGATTTAAATATAGGGTTATACTTTGTTTTCTAAAGTACTATCATACTATCTGTAGTAAAATATAAAAACTCACGATTTTATTTTTCTCCACCTTATATTACAAAATAAATCGAACCTTTTTAAATAAAAAATATTTAAAAAAATCTTATCTCTAAACATAATCCCTCATCAATCATAAATCCATCATTCATATTTTCCAATTCTAATAATCCTACTCTCATTCATATGCGCTTAATACATTGTTAGTAATTAAAATAATCTTTTTATATAGTATTAACAAAGTATATATTAATTTCAAAAATCTACTAAAGAACTCTGAAGAAAATAAGATGATATTATATAAAGAGTTAAAAATAGCAACAATTCTTTCAGTTATATTCTTATTTTTAGCTTCACCTGTGATAATCTCTCAATTTAGCAATCAAATAGGGGATAAAGATATTGTAGAGGAGAATAAGAACAAAGATATAAAACAAATAAAATCTTCTGATTATGTGAACCTTCCATTTATCTATATTTTTAACGATAATTGGTCAGGCGTACCAGGAGTTAGTGGTTCTGGAAGTTATGACGATCCTTGGAATATCAGTAATATAAGAATAAATGGGGATGGAAGTGGCAGTGGTATACTAATTGAAAATTCTAACGAGCATTTTAGTATTGAAGATTGCTTAGTGAACAATGAGAATTATGGTATATGGTTAGATAACGCCCATAATGGAACTATAAAAAATAATCAAGTTTTATTTAACTTTATGGATGGAATAGTATTAACTGATAGTCAAAATAATACAATTACAAATAATACCGTTAACTATAATGATGAGAACGGAATATTCTTAGGATCAAGTTATTATAACAATATCAGCTATAATATTCTTAACCATAATGACGAATGCGGAATAGTTCTTTGGTATTGCGAACATAATAATGTTTCTCACAACACTATTAATAACGAGTATATTGGAGTTTACTTAAAAGGTAGTGACGATAATTATCTTATAAATAACACAATTTACGATAAGGGTGGATTTAGATTTGCATTTGGATTATATTTAGATAAAAGTGTAAATAATCTTTTGTCGATGAATGAAATGAAAGGATGTGGAATTGGTTTTGAAGGATCCAAAGCAGAGGTGTTTTCCATTGAGATTGAAGCTACAAATAAAGTCAATGATAAAGTCTGTTATTTTAATAAGAATGTAAATAATTTAGAAAAGGATACATTTCAAAATGCAGGGCAAGTAATTTTAATTAATTGTAATGATTCAGCAATTTCGGATTTAGATTTTTCGAACGCTTCAGTGGGGATTTCACTATATTATTGCAAAAATTATACCATCTCCAATACTACAACTTCATACGGGAACTGCGGGATTTACTTGTATGATTGTCATAATCAAACACTTGTGAATAATATTGCAAATTACAACCATGGGGATGGAATAAGTCTGCGGTATAGTTCTTTTAATAATATTACACTTAATACCCTCAATTATAACGACGATTTGGGATTATACCTCTCTTGGAGTAATAGAAATAATATCACGCTTAATAATGCAAGCTACAATAATTATGATGGGATTGATCTACATTGGAGTAAAGATAATAACGTTATACTAAATAATGCTAGTTATAACGATGACGATGGGATACGTCTAGATGGTAGTTGTAACAACAACATCACGCTAAACGATGCTAATCACAATCAAGATGGTGGGATTAAACTATATAATAGCAATAATACTATTATTACTAATAACACTTTAAATTACAATAGGGATTACGGAATGGAGTTAGATGAATCTAACAACTGCAATATCACGTTTAATAATGCCAACTACAACGATGGAAATGGGATATCTTTAGATCATAGTCATAATAATAATATTTCGTCTAATGTTGCGAGTTATAACGATGAAGAGGGATTTTATTTATATTATAGTGATTATAATAACATATCATTTAATACTGCGAATTATAATAATGAGGAAGGATTATCTTTTTCTAGCAGTGATAATAGTAGGATCGCTAATAACACTGCCAATTATAACTCTTACGATGGAATAAGTTTATATAATTGCGATTTAAACGATATTTTTAATAATACTGTTAATCACAATTATGAAGACGGTATAGATCTATGTGAATGTGATTATAACGATATTTTAAATAATACTGTGAATTATAACGTTGATTCTGGTATATTTTTAGAAGATAGCAGTCACAATCTAATCTCAGGTAATGAATTATTATACAATCGTTATTGTATAACGGAAGAAGGAGACTGTATAGATAACGACACTCCGAATAACAACTGCTTTTCACGTCCGGCTGAAACTATTGTGGATGGCGGAAGCGGTGGAGGTAGCGGAGGTGGCGGAGGTGGGAGTGGAAGTGATAATACGACAATACCGTTTGGAAATTTCTATTTCGTTTTCGCTATAATTGGAATAGCTGGAGTTATAATTTATACTAAAAAAAGAAATAATTCTTAATTTTTTTCCATTTTTTATTACGAATAAGAACGATTCATTTATTTTTCAATCTAAAAAAGTCAAATTAAATAAGAAAAAAGAAAAAAATCTTAATTCCCAATCAATCTTTCCTTAACATCTACTTTTTCCGAACATTTTAAATTGATTAGATATCATTATATTAAAAATATAAAAACGTTCTTTAATAGTAAAAAGACCTAGAATGTGCTATCAAGTTAAGAATAAGAAATGGAACAAATAAAGCAATACCAAATAGAAAAAACCATAAAAATTCTAAATTTAATAAATCAATTAAAATTAACTTGATAATCCACATTGTAAATCCACTAATAAGAGAGATTATAACATTAATAATCATATTCATTATTAGTTCAAAAGGAGATTTAAATTTATAACTCTTAAACCATATGAAAATATTCTCTAAAAATTCCCAAATTAAAGCAATTGGTATTATAATCATAATTATTAAAAACCATGCAAGATTTTCAGGAATAGGTAAATTTGCAGTTGAAATTAGCCATAATGATGCTAGGAGATATATTGCTACTCCAAGGCAAATACGACTGGTACTATAGAGATCAATTATAGAACGTCTTATAATTATATCGCCTGCAATAGTGGTATACCTATGAGGGAATTGGTGTTTGTCTATATGTTTGCTCTTCTTATCATCAAAATTAATTTTGTAGTCAATTTCACTGCTTTTTCCTAATCGTAGAAAATTATGACCTGCGTGCTTTTTTCGACATTCTGAGCAAAAAATAATCTTACAATCATAACATCCATATATGTAGTGATTAGCTTCAATTAGTCTATGACATGTCTTACAAAATGACAAATTTTTCATCTCACTATTAAATTATTTATTAATTATTTGCCTGTTCTTAATTTAACATCAAATTTATGATAAATATTGATATTATAAATGTTAAACATATTCCCATAATCGCACATATATATGAATAAATGAGAATTCTTGCTTTCTTATCGTTTATCACTGTATTGTTTATAATTGCATCTGAAAAATCTTTAACTGCTTTTTCCATCAATTCAGTTTCTGATTTTCGATAATCTTCATCTATAGTCTCTGGACTTGATATTCCAAATGGTTTTCGATATGCTCCAAGAAATATTGAATATAACGCAATTATACCTGCCAACAAAAAGAAACTGATACAAATGCTAGAATACACCATATATAGTAAATTAATTTTAGAACCTAATGCGATTAATCCAGATAAAAGCCCTGTAATAAGCCCAGAAAAACCCATTATTACACTTGCTTTATTTTCCAAATTCTCTTTGCGATGATCTTCAAGATCAAAATTATATTTATGAAACTTGTAAATAAACCTATAATTATTAATAGATTTCATATCATCATTATTAGCCATTGAATCTCAAGATTATAAAAATTAATTAATAATTAATTCTATTTATTGAACTTTAAAGATTTAATTCTTTCGGTATATTAATCTAATTTTTCCTTAAAAGATTTTAAATTATTTAAAATCGTTGTTTAATCAACTTTTAAATTAGATCGTAATATTTTGC
>JBHLLE010000324.1:0-2727 GCA_048885945.1 Candidatus Hermodarchaeota archaeon
AGAATAATAACAGATCAATTATCAGACTTTCTTTTTACATCGGAACCTTCTGCTCAGATTAATTTAGAAAAGGAAGGAATTGATCTTGATAAGATCTATTTTGTGGGTAATATTATGATAGATAATTTACTTCTGAATTTGGATAGAGCTAAAAAACTCGATACTTTTAAAAAATATAATTTAAATAAAGAACAATACGCATTAATTACCATTCATCGTCCATCTAACGTAGATACCAGAGAGAATCTAATTAAAGTGATTGATATCTTAAATTATATTCAACAAAAAATTAAAATCTTCTTTCCCATACACCCAAGAACAAGAAAAAGATTAAGTGAATTTAATCTAGAAGATCATCTCCAAAAAAATAATATTATACTATCTGAACCAGTAGGATATTTAGAATTTTTGAATCTTATGATGAACTCAAGATTGATTTTGACTGATTCGGGGGGAATTCAAGAAGAAGCATCGTATCTTAAAATACCAATATTAACTCTGAGAGAAAATACTGAAAGACCTATTACAATTGAGAAAGGAACAAATGAAATCGTGTGGAATGATTTAGATAAAATCACAAAATTTGTAAATCAAATTCTTGAAGAGAAGTATAAAAAAGGCAAAGTAATAGAGAAATGGGATGGAAAAACGGCTAAAAGAATCGTTGATGTTTTGGAAAATAAAGTAATAAAATATTAATGATTTATATTAAAATTCAATATAAATGTTATCTTATCCGTCTTTTTTATAATTGAAAGTTATCGACTTAATCTCTGTTTCTTTAATTTTACTATTACAGTGTGGACAATTTACATCTTTATTCTTTTTCAATTTAGAGATTAAATTTTCTTTTAAAGAAGCAGAGCATTCTTTATTTGGACAGATATTTAGATTTCCAAATACATAGCTCTTTTCTTCTATTAAATTATTCTGAACTGTTTCAAATTTCTTCGCAGATACTTTCTCAGAAATTGCTTCTCTATGGGAATCAATGTAGTTTTTTAAATAATCTGTCTCTGTACCAATCTTGAGAGAGATTTCTTCACCTACATTATATTTATTTTTCTTTCGAGAAAATTGAATATTCCTAATTAGATCGTTAACAATCCTTTCTGATAAAATTTCGTCATCTACACTTATATCGAGATAAATATTACAGTATTTTGATTCGGATTTAAGTAAATTTTTAGTTTGTTTTATTTTATCTTTTATTTCCAGTTCCTTTATGTTTCCAACATTTTTTATAATATCTTTGAATTCAATTTCAGGCATTCCTTCTTTAGGTTCAATAATTAATCTTTTATTTGGCCATCTTAATCTAATTCTATTCTCGTCTTTTAAAGCTCTGATAATTTCAATTAAATTCCTTATAAAGTCCATTTTCTCTTCTAATTCTTCATCTATTTTACTTTGATCGTATTCAGGCCAGTTTTGTAGATGTATACTAACAGTTTCATTTAATTTCATTGATTTTAAATATGGTTTAAACATTTTAAGGTAAATTTCTTCGCTTAACATGGGATTTATCGGAGATAATAATAGAAGAACCTTAAATAAGATATCAAATAACAGTTTCATTATTTGAAGTTTATTTGGATCTTCTGAATATATATCTAAATTTTCACGATTAAGCATTATGTACCATCGACTTATATCGTTGACTATAAAATCTCTCAACTCTCCGGTAATCCATGGAAGCTCAATCTTATCAGATAATTCTGTTATTTTTTTAATAGTAGAGTGAGTCTTAGAAATCATCCATTTATCTAATTTACTCATTGACTTATTATTAATTTTTATTTTAGAGGGATTAAAGTCAGCTAACATATATTTTTCATTTGCGTATACATATACGTTCCATATTGTATTTATAACTCTAAAAGTATCCGCATATTCTTTTACGTTAAAATTCAAATCTCTACCAGGTTGAGTCGCTCCAATGGAATAAAATCGAAAGGTTTCAATTCCTTTAATACTCGAGTACGATTTTTTTTGCATTAGTTCTTTTATTGTACCATTTATAATATCATCAGGAGAAAGAGCAGTACCTTTAGATTTGCTCATTTTTGCTTTTTCCATCATAACCCAACCGTGCATATAGCAAGAATCGTAATTTTTACGTTTGGATGAAACCATTGCACTACATATTAGACTATTAAACCATCCTCTAATCTGATCTTTTCCTTCTATAATAAAATCTGCGGGAACCCAAGTATCATAATGGCTTTTTCCATCGTAAACCTCCTGTGCTGCCCATACGACTGACCCAGAATCTAACCAAACATCTAGGATATCGGGAATTCTCTTTTTAGTTCCTTTATTGCATTTTTTACATTTCCAAGTAACTTCATCAATCCAAGGACGATGAAGATCCTCGGGACATTCTCCTGATAATTGCTTTAATTCGTTACCTGATCCTATAACTACAATATCTTTACATTCTTTATTATCACAAATCCACACACTTAGTGGAATTCCCCAGAATCGCTGTCTTGAAATACACCAATCTTTTAACGAGCTCAACCAACTTTTAAACCATCTTTTTCCTGCCCAATCAGGAACCCAATAGATGTCTTCGTTTTCCTTTAATAACTCTGGGATAAGATTTTCTGTTTTAAAAAACCATTGATTTGTTGCTCTATAAACTAATTTTGATTCACATCTCCAACAATGAGCGTATTCGTGTTCAATTTCGCTCGTATGAATAAGAGTACCTTTCTTTTTTAA
>JBHLLE010000324.1:2737-4823 GCA_048885945.1 Candidatus Hermodarchaeota archaeon
CAGTTCTAAAATTTCCTCATTCGCATCGTAAATATATTTACCTGCAAAATCCCCAGCTTCTTCTTTGTATATTCCTCTTATATTTACTGGATTGAATATTGGGATGTTATTTGCCACACCAACCTCAAAATCTTCTGGACCGTGCCCAGGAGCCGTATGAACTAAACCTACACCTTCCGATGCAGAAACATACTCTTCAGATAATATAACTGTATGGACCGTTTCGCTTTTCTTAGCAAGTTCATTTTGATATGGCACTTCGTCTAAAAGAGGGTGAATATATTTCATACCCTTTAGATCTTCACCATAATAATCTTCTACAATCTTATACTTATAGCCTAATTCTCCAGAAATCAGAAAAATTAGCGAATTTTTAGATAAAATCCAATATTCGTCTAAATCTTCTATATGTACTTTAGCGTATTCTGCATGAGGATTTGCCATTATAGCTTCGTTAGCTACTAAAGTCCAGGGCGTTGTTGTCCATATAATAAAATAAGTATCTTTCATATCGACCAATTTAATTTTTAAAAATAAACTGGTGTCTTTGATGTTTTTATAATCGTGCTCGTGTTTAGCAAGTGCAGTTGCACACCGAGGACAACAATTTAATGGTCTATAGAATTGATATAAAAGATCGTTTTCCCATGCTTTTTTCAAAGTCCACCATATTCCTTCAATATAACTATTTTTAAATGTAATGTAAGGATTTTCCCAATCCCAGAAATAACAGCCCAATCGTTTAAACTGTTCGTTCATGAGTTTGAGATTTTTTTCAGCAAACTCTTTGCAATTTTTAATAAATTTATCTACTCCATACTCCATGATCTCTTGCTTATTTTTAATACCTAACTCTTTTTCCATTTGCACTTCAATCGGGAGTCCGTGAGTATCATATCCAGGTGTATCGGTAACCTTATACCCTCTCATCCTCTTGTATTTTATTAAATAGTCTTTAAGAATCTTATTCCACGCGGTTCCTAGATGAATTGCTCCTGTTGTATAAGGCGGACCGTCTATAAAACGCCAAACTTCTTTATCTTTCTCTTTTTCTCTTATTAAGGAATAAATCTCGTTTTTTTCCCAATATTCGAGAATTTTCTCTTCCAATTCTTTTAATTTCAAATATTTCTCTAAGGGTTCCATTAGAATCATAATGCTAAAAATATAATTGAATTATTAAAGTAAAGAAAATTAAAAAATTTTCTTGAAATCGTTAAGTTTTCTCCATTAAATTACTTTTTCCTTTAATTAATTAATTTTAAATTGATAAAGATTCACTCCTTAATTTAAAAAAACATTGTTTGTTGATATAGAGATGAATAATTAAGACTTAAAACTAAGCGCAATTTTTAAATAGTAATTAAACTTAATTAAGGGTAATTATAATTAATTAAATTTCATTATAAAACAATGACTTTAAAGAATAAATCGATTGGTTATATCTCTAAAAGAGAAAAGAAATTCTTTTGGAATGGATTTATAATTGGAATTTTATTAGGAATATTAATTTTATCTTTTTTATTAAGCCATTTTAGACTAATTAATAATTAAAAATAATTTACTTAAGGTAGAATTGAATCTATGTCGAAAACATTAGATATTGGTAAAGAAGCAAAACAGTTAGATGAGAAGAATATTTATCATAGGATGAAAATCAATCCCCAATCAATTAAAAAGATTTTAATTGCTATTTTTATCTATTTTCTTTTTATGTACATTTTTTACATATTTTTATGAGTAATACTATGTTTCAGTTAATCTTATTAATTATTGTTCTGGCATTTATTTTTGAAACTATGGATTCCACAGCTGGAATGGGTTTTGGAACCTGCATGGCTCCATTACTTTTTTTATTGGGTTATTCTCCACTTCAAATTGTACCTACCCTTTTGATTTCACAGTCAATAACGGGTTTTATTGTGTCTTTCTTCGATCACGAATATAAAAACATCCATTTTTCTTTTAGACCTTTAAATGATGCAACAAAAATTTCTTTAATAATCGGACTATTTGGATGTATTGCTATATTTACATCAATATTTCTCGCATATTATGCCTTAAATTTTTCTGAAATTATTGTAAA
>JBHLLE010000324.1:4833-5119 GCA_048885945.1 Candidatus Hermodarchaeota archaeon
GCCATCTTAGTATTACTTATGGGTTTTATAGGTCTTTATAGATTAACGTTTAAGGAAGACAATGAAACTGTTTTTAAATTAAGAAGACTAATTGTTTTCTCAGCCATAGCAGGATTCAATAAAGGTATCGGTGGAGGAGGTTATGGACCAGTAGTTACAATGGGACAAATATTTTCAGGAGTTTATGAAAAAAGTGCAACAGCAATGGTTTCTCTTGCTGAAGCCCTTGTATCTATTATAGGCATTTTAACATTTTTTTTAATTAGTTTAATAGGTATCGAATTAG
>JBHLLE010000325.1:0-5113 GCA_048885945.1 Candidatus Hermodarchaeota archaeon
TATGTGAACGAATAAAAAATAGATGAAACAAATCATTATGTTAATAGTATAAACAAAAATATTTACAACAATCCATCTACTTAACCAATATACCTCTCGTTTAATTGGTCTAACAAGGTAAAGCTCCAGTAAATGATCTGAGATCTCATCAGCACTAATAGGAAGGCTAATTAAAAGACAGCCAAAAATAAAAAATACAGGTAAAAGCATCTCAAATACAATATCTGCAAATGCCACATCTGGTCTATTTACTCTAAAATCAAGTCCTTCTGTATATATTATTACTGGAATAAATATAAAAGATAAGGCTAAATAAATCAACCATTTTTTACTATAGAATAGTGTCTTGAAACCAATTTTAATGCTATTGGTTAATTTAATGGACTGATCAAGCATTATTTCAATTCCTTCTTTAAATTTAATCTCATCTTTTAGATATTGAAACAAATTAATCTTTTTCTTTTGTGTGTCTGTCATAATAACATCACTTATCCTATTGTTAGCGATTTGTATAAATTTTGAAGCCCCTCGTCGGTAGCTTTGATTTCTATTATCGGAATTTCATAATCACACACTAAATCTGTTATCAATTTGTAAAACTCTCTTGGTTTGTTTGATAATACTATTAATTGGTTCTCATTTGAACGGATGTCTTTTTGAAATTTAATTTGCATTACAACATCTTCGTTTGCATTGTTAATAAGTAAGGTAGATAACTTTTTTGCATCTTTTAATGTAATTTGAATGGAGTGTGGTTGATCCTCAATCATCTCTCGTATACGAATTGGCGAGCCTTGAGCAATCGTCCTTCCTTTATACATTAATATAACCGACTCTGAAATTTTTTCTATTTCGAAAAGTATGTGTGACGAAATTAAAAAAGAGGTATTATACTTTTGAGTGTACTTCTTGAATAAATCAAACATAGATCTTCTTACAACGGGATCTAATCCATTAAATGGTTCATCTCCAATTATTACATCTGGTTTATGAAGTAATGATTGTCCAATTTTCATTCTCTGCTTCATTCCCTTACTAAACTTTCTAATATGCTTATTTGCTACATCATCCAATCCAATCTCAATTAATACTTCATCTGCTCGTCGAAAAGCCTCTTCTTTAGTAAAATGGAATCGTCCAAGCCAATATAAATACTCTCGAGCTCTCATCCATTTGGGAAAAACCTCAACTTCTGGAATATATCCTACCCGTTGCTTTATTCTACAATTATAAAAAGGGTTCTTATCAAATAAAATAACATTTCCTTTTTGCGGTCTAATTAATCCTATTAGCATTTTGATTGACGTTGTTTTTCCCGCACCATTTGGTCCAAGAAAACCAGTAATTTTTCCCTTTTCTACTGAAAATGAAGCGTCACTTACAGCTACTACTTCTCCAAAAGCTTTTGTTACATGGTCGAGTTTAGCAATTATATTAAAATTGTTTAGTTTTCTACTCATTTATAATTCCTCTGTTGTCATCTTCCAAATTTTATAGGTAAGAATTAAAGTAAAAATAATTATTAATAAAAATGCTTGTAGAAATACGTGCCAATATTCTAAACCGACACCATCATTGAGAATAAGTTCGTAATATTTTACTTTTTCTCCTTCGCCTTTCCGAACACCTAACTCATAGTCTCCTAAGCAAACGTAAGCTAATAACATCAGGAAATTTGATGGAGATACTAATAAAAGAAATTCGTTCTCTATATTTTCTTCAGCCATTATTGCTCCTACAATTGAGCCAAATAAAAAAACTAAGAAAAATATTAAGCTTGCATAAGACCGTTTCTCAACAAGAATAGACAGAACAAGTATAAATAATCCAAGGATTATGGAACATATTAAAGAAAATGTGATAATCCCTATATAAAAATCCAAAAAATCTTCATGTTTTTTTTCTAAAGATTGCACGTATAAAATGCCCGTTATAAGTAGGGGAAGGAGCACAAATATATTTATATAAATAACAATTGCTCCTATTTTTCCCATGATGTATTCTCTCTTTTCTAGCCTAGATAAATAAATTTCTACTACTTTTCCAGATTTATCATCAGCGAATAATCCAGATCCCCCAATTCCGAAGATCATTAAAATAAGTAGCCCAAATCCCGTACCTAAACCGTAAGATATACCATTAGGATCAGGAAGAATAGCTGAACCATCCATAGCAAGATATCTAGCAATAGATTCGTTTAGAGCGTCTCGTACTACAAATTTCTGGCCAGTTATAAATTCTAAATTTAAGGTTGCTGCATACGTAATTGTAAACAAGTTAAAAACTAAGACTACTATCATCAAACCCTTAGCAAATTTACTTTTTCTCCAAGTTGATATCAATTCAAAACGAATTAAGTATAAAACTCGCATCCATCTTGGCTGAAATTTACCATCATACGATCGATAAGTAAATTTTTGAAGATATTCCGTTGAATTAGAATTCTTTTGGTTTTCTGACATTATTTGTTCTCCATCTGATCTTTTGCGATTTCATTAAGAAATACATCTTCTAAGGATTGTCGATAAGTAGTCATCATTCTGATATTCATTCCATTATTGCGAGCTAATTTAAAAATTGATAAGTACTTTTTATCATCATCCCGTTCAATATTCACGGATATAATCTCGTTAGCTGTTGATACCTCAAATCCATTATTTTGCAATAGCTGAGCAAATTTATTATGATTCCCATTTACACGAATTTGCATATTTATTACTTCATCATCTTGTTGTAAAATAGTTTTTAAATCACCTTGTATTATTTTTTTTCCTTGATTCATTACAACCACATAGCTGGCTGTTCTTTCTATGTCTGGTAATAAATGAGTAGAAATTAAGATATTTTTTTGGTGATTATTCCCAAGGTCAGAAATAAGGTCTAGGATTTGCATATGCGACTTAGGATCACAGCCTGCTGTGGGTTCATCAAGCACCAGCAACACAGGATCATGAATTAAAGCCGTAGCGAGTTTACATTTCTGCATCATACCTTGAGAAAAGGTATTCATATCTCTATACCTTGCCTCGCCCAATCCAACATAATGTAATGTGTCAAAAGCTCTTTGTTTTGCGGTATTTCGGGAGAGACCTGCCATTGTTCCGATATGAACTACATAACGCATAGCTGAGGTTTTTAAAATCCTTGTATCTATTTCAGGTGAATATCCTATTTGATCTTTTACTGCGAGTAAGTCCTTAGGAAGTATATAGTTAAGGAAATTTATTGAACCACTCTCGAATGGATGTATACCTAGAAGTGCTCGAATGAAGGTAGTTTTCCCAGCACCATTAGGACCTAATAAACCACAAACTCCTTTGGGAATTTCACAAGAAAATCCGTCTAGAGCTGTAAACAATCCGTATTTTTTGACTAAATTCCGAATAACTAAAATATTATGCATTTCTTTTTTTATAAATTTTATAAATAGAAGTTATAAATTATCCTTTTTTAATATTACTTTTTTTGAAAACATTATTTTTTTTGAAAATATTTTAAAATTACAAATAATTATTCTTAACATAAATTACCGATGAAAATGATATGAGAGAAGAGTCAGACACTTTAGATCAAGATTCAAATTCTATAAAGGATTATTTTAAGTTAGGATGGGAGTTATATAAAGATTATTATAAACCTTTAATTGGAGCTCAAGTATTAGCACTTATCACTTCTATATGTATTTCTATAATTCTAATTATTGTATATAGCGTAATATTATGGAATTTCTCATCAATAATACAACTATTTGATGCCATTTATTTATCTGGAATATTGTTTTTAGGAATATTAATCCCAGGATTTATTTGTTTTGTAGCTTTCATAGGAAGTCTTTATGGAATGAGCAATGAAATTATTTCTAGTGGTGATTATTATACAGAATTGAAGAGTTCATTTACCTATTTTCGTAAGTATTGGTGGCAATATTTTCTGATTGCTTTATGTTTAATTTTAGGTTATTTGGGAGCAATTATATTATCCATATTTGTTTCGCAATTAGTTCCAGTATTTCCAATGATAGCATTTCTTGTAATTATGCTTTCGGTCCGTTTTTTATTTATAATCTTAGTTATGTTATTTCCTGTAGCATTAAGTTCGACAGGATCACTTAAAAAAGCTTTCAATCAAACTTTTAGTTTAGTAAAGAATAATCCTAAACTATATTTACCAATCTTTGCTATATTTTTTATTCTTACTATTTTAATCGAGATAATATTTGACATTCTTACAGAAAATTATAACAATTCAATAATTCTATTGATCTTTATTTTAATACTCTCAATTATGGGTTTCTTTATTCTTTTTCCATATATGGTTCTCGTATCAACAGCAATGTATCATTCAAATTTTAATCAGGAGGAGCTTGATGGTAGAGAAAAAGAATAGTATTGAAAATTACAAAATATTGGACGAGATTACATTTAATACTCCTGAAGTAGTGTCAAGTTTATTCCATAAAAAAAAACAATTGATTTTAAAAAAACTCATTAAAAAAGAAATGACAATTTACGATTTAAAAACAGATTTAAAGATGAATCCTGGAGAGATCAGGAGACATATTTTAGATCTATTAGATAAAGGGTTAATACTCCATACTAAAGTGGTTAAAAATAAAATGGGTATGAAATTAAAATATTACAGAGCAAAAGCAAAAAATTATATTGTTCACCTCTCTTGGGGGGTACAAGCTTAGTTAATGATTTAAAGATTTATTCTTTAGAATTTTTTTTTATTAATCCTTTGCATATTTTTATAAAATATTCGTCTATCTTCAATTCTCCATTTTTATCGTATGGAAAGTTGCGGCACACATTAGGTTTTATCTCGTGAATCGAACAGAGATTATCTTTTAAAAAAGGACAAAAGCTTCCAGGTTCAAAATTTAACAAATACACCAAATCCCGTTCTAATCCCTTTAGTACCACTTTTAAGCTTTTTGGTACTAAAATTGGCATTCTTCCTAAATCTTTTATAAAAGAATAAACCGGTAAAGGTTTTCCTTTTCCTAAGTAAATATGATTCTTTAGTATAAAACGCTTTAATTGCTCTATTTTCTTATCAACTTTCTTATTATCAAATCTATCTTTAATTTTTTGAATTGTATTTTTTTCTT
>JBHLLE010000326.1:0-5108 GCA_048885945.1 Candidatus Hermodarchaeota archaeon
GAAAAGTTAAAGGAACTGGAATTAAATACAACATTAAATATTTATACTCATCTAAAATAATGTATAAGAATATTAAGAAGACGGCAGTAAAAATAGCACAAATTAAAATTAAACTAACTTGTTTTTCTTAACTTAATTACTTAATAAAAAGATCTTCGGCTATATGACCCTTGTCGAGGTCCTTTTTCAATAATCTCAACTTCATTAGCTTGTGGACCTTTTTGTCCTTCAACCACTTCGAATTCAACTATATCTCCTTCGTAGAGAGTTTTGAATTCGTTTTCGCTTGCTTTTATAGCAGAAAAATGGACAAATACATCCGCCGCATTATCGTCTCGAGTAATGAAGCCATAACCTTTTTTTGAATTAAACCATTTTACAGTTCCTTTAACCATTTACTATCAAAACCTTACTAATACTCTGGTATTTTATTCAATTTTATACCATTAATCTTTATAAGAATTCATTTAAAATAAGTTTTTGCTTAACTTTTTTTAATTCTCAATTTATTTCTTCTTTTTTACACAGTTAATAGGATTATTGGGCAATAATTTAATTTTCACTTATGAAAAATAAAACTTTATATTTTGTTAAAACAATACAATAACAATTTCCAATGAAAAATTAAGGAGATGTGTTGAAAATTCCACAATTAACCAGAACAAGAGATGTAAACGCATCTGCAGAAACGATTTTCAAAATAGTGGACGACGATATTAACTATCCTTTATGGAATATCGTAATAAACGAAACTATTGAACTCGGACCAGGTAAATACCACTTTAAAACGAATGTAGGGGATGTATATTCTACTAGAATGGAAACAATTCAAAACAAAAGAGTATACGCCAAACAGGAAGGGAGCCCTATTACAGGATTCGCATACGATTTGAATCCTAAAGGGGATACAGTTGAAGTGACCATAACTGCAGAATTTGAAGACCCTAACCAAGAACCCATATTAGGAATGGCAGGAGATGTCTTTGCAGACTGCTTAAAAAAGTACGCAGAATATATAGAAGCGGGCGGAAATCCCGCTGAGTACGACAAGAAGAAGAAATAATTCTTTATAGTTAGTTTGATAATTTTAAATAATTTAAATATAGGATTAAACCTAATCTTATATCTTTTTTTCTTAGAAAAGTATTTATTATCTTAAATTGACTTTTAAATACTATGCCTCTAATAAAGCTTGATAATAATATTAAGATCAATTACCAGTTAGAAGGGAACAAAGAAGGTGAGCTTCTTTTATTAATTCATGGCTATGGTTCCTGGATGAATGGGTACGATGAAATTTTCGCATTATTAACTGATAATTATTTAGTTCTTAGATCAGATCTAAGAGGACATGGGGAATCTGATAAATTTATCGTAAAAGATGATTACGAAGCAACTAAGAAAATTTATACAATTAACAATTTTGCTGAAGATAATTATCTACTTTTAAAAAAATTAGGTTTACTTGATAAGTTTAATAAGATTAATGTTTATGGTCATTCCATGGGAGGGATGATTGCTCAAGCTTTTGTGCTGAAATATCAAAAAATAATTAATAAGCTAATTCTAGGAAGTACTACCTATACAATGAATACCGAAGGAATGAAAAGATTATTAAGCGAATATAAGTCTGGAAAACTAGGAAGTCTGCGCGATAGCTTCGAGATTACTGCGAAAAGTGCTTACACTTTAAAGTTTAAAAAAGAACACCCCGACTTTCTAAAAAAAGAAATTGAGGCTAAACTGAAATGTCCTCCCGAAGTAATATACGGGGCGATGGAAAATTTCATTTATAATTTTAACGTTAAAGACCAATTAAAAAGTCTAAAAATCCCTGTTTTAATCCTTACTGGAGATAAAGATAGACTTATACCACCAGATCGAAGCTATGAGATGAATAAATTGATTCCAAATTCAAAACTCATAGTTTTTAAAAAACAGAATCACGGAATTAATGTAGAAATTGCCGAACAAGTCGTAAACGAGATAAAGATATTTATCCAAGAACCTAATTGAAGCAATTGAAACCTTTAATTTTATACATATATTTAAATAGGTAAATCGCGATCATTTTTACAGTAAAAAAGGTTTTTACCGTAAAAAGTGGTTCCTAAAAATGGGAAAGAAAAAAAAAACTGAGGAAACTCGAAAAGACCTATTCAAAAAAGTTAACCTTGTTTTTAAAAATCCAATAAGATCAGATATAATTCAAGAACTTTCTAATACTGCTCAAAGACCAATTGACCTAGCAGATAATATTGGAGTTCAAAAGCAAGCAATTAATTATCATTTAAATGAGCTGAAAAAGGGGGGATTAGTTAAAACCCAGAAAAAGGCAATTCCTACCACTGGAGAAGTTAAAAATACGATTGATGATTTGCGAGGCATTCGCGTTAATGGAGTAGGGAAAGATGGAAAATTACAAGTTTCGTATGGTGTAGAACTCACCGAAAATGGTAAAAAAATAGCAAACGAGTTCGTCAATCGTCTTTACGAGGGACCTGAAAACGAAAAAAAAGGAAAAAACAAAAAAAAAGGAGGAAAATGAAATGAGTAATGAAATCCAATTAAAAGAAGTAACTGTTTATCAAAATTCAGCCTCTTTCAAACTGATAGGGGAATATCATTGTAAGGTGGGAGAGAACGAACTTGTTATTAATCACCTTACAAACAAAATGGATAAAGATTCTGTTCGAGTAAAAGGTCTTGGTTCGGGAAAATTAGTAAATATTATAGTTGATAAAATTTATTCAGATGAAATGATAAAAGAAAAGATAAAGAAGCTAGCGGAAGAAAGAGAGATTTTAGTTAAGCAGCGCAATCGATTAAACGTGTCTTCAAATAACACAATTGACCTAAAGGAAAAAACATTACTTGCGCAAGAGAGATTTTCTCAAGAATTTCCAAAATGGTTTTCCTATGGGAAAATAGACATCGATTCAGTAAAGAACATGAACGACATGTTTCGCGAAAAAATAAAGGAATTAACAAGCGAGCTCGAAGAAATCGAAGAGCAATTAGAACAAGTCCAGAAAAAAATTGATAAGTTAAATAACACGATTAATGAATTAGGGTACGACAATCAAGTACAAAACGAATCATATTATAAGATAATCGTAATAATTGACGCTGATAAAGAAGACGACTTTACGATCGAATTATCTTTCATGGTGTATGACGCCTATTGGACGCCCTTTTACGACATTACAATAAGCGATTCAACAGTCGATATTGATTTAATGGCTAACGTGTATAATCTCACAGACATTGACTGGAAAGATATTATTTTAAACGTCTCGACAGCTACCACAGAACCCGTAAAATTGGAAAAACCCCAACCTTATAATATTGACCATCATTACCCTATACCGGATACGACGAGAGGTGTTCGAACAACGACGACGGGATCGGATATGGATGGACGGCTTGATTTCGCTGCTCAATGTAATGTAGCGAGCGAGGATATTGCGGGTTTAGATCGTGGGATAATGGCAGGAGAAATAACGGAACTCGAACAAGTTGACTCTTCAATGACTTCTAATTTTGGGGTTCAAGTATATAATTTAAAAAGTAAATTCAATATTTCAAGCGATAAAAATCCGAAACCAGTCCATTTATTCAAGGATACTCTTCCAAGTATAACACAATATTTCTGGACTACAATATCACCTAACCGTGTATTGTGTAATAATAAAATCAAAAATAACGATCGCCTTATTCTGCCGGGTCCAGCTAAGATCTACATTAAAGACGAATATATTGGGGAAACCTCACTAGATTTAATTGCACCTAACCAAGAATTTAAGTTAGGAGAGCGAATAACTTACGATATTAGGATTAAGAAAATCATGAAGGAAAAAAATAAACAGAAAGAAGGAGTACTCAAAGGAAAAAAATCCATATCTTACAAATACGATTTGATTATTGAGAATTTAAATGGAGTTAAAGAGCAACTGATATTATACGAGAGACTCCCCCATAGTGTTTCTGAAAGAATTAAAATAAAATTAGGCAATTTTACTGAATCCTACGTCAGAAATGTAATGAATGTGTTTAAATTCGTTATAAACATGGATAAGGTAAACGAGAAGAAAATTATTACCTATGATTACGATGTAATTTACGATAAAGAAATAAATATCTATCCTCCTTTACCTTAAACAAATTTTTTTTTTAATCTATTTATCTATAATTAATTAAAAAGAAAAAAGTAGAGTAATTCTACTCGTGTGGTAAAAGAAGTATTAAAAATATTATAAGGAGCACACCGCTTAAAAATATCAATGTTTGAATTACGGATTTCTTTAAATCTTTCTGTTTCAAAAGTTCAGGCATGAGTTCTGTACACGCAATGTATAAAAATCCACCACCAGAGAAGGCTAAGAAAAACAAGTTAAACGGATCAATAAAAGACGACAAATAGTACGCTAGTAAACCACCAAGCATTGCAATCATGGCACTTATGAAGTTAAACGAGAGAGCTTTTTTCTTGCTAAAACCTCCATATACAAGAATACCGAAATCGCCAACTTCTTGAGGGATTTCATGAAATAATACGGCAAGCGTAATAATTATCCCATTTGTAATTCCACTTAAGAAACCAACCATTATGATTATCCCATCTAAGAAGTTATGTAATCCATCACCTACTAAATTGAGAATTGCAAAATTTTTGATTTTACCTTTTTGTTTGATGGAATCATCAGATCCTTCTGTTTTATCGCTATAGCAAACAAATTGATTGTCTTTTTCGTGAGCGTGCCCATGAAACCAATAGATAAATCGCTCAACAATAAAAAAAGTTACAAAGCCTATAATGACAATAATGAAAATCGAACTCTCGTCTAAAAAAGTTCCACTTCCTTTTAATTCCTCAAGATGGTGAATGGATTCGGGAATGAGATCAAACAACGCTGTCGCAAGAATCGTTCCAGTAGCAAATGCTACAAGTATAAATAGAATATTATCTAATACTTTTTCTTTTATTGATATCATAAAAATTCCAATCAAGCTGAAGCATCCAACCAGAAAAATCATTAAAAATCCTAAAAAAACCATGTCCATAGTTTTATCCCTATACTCTTTGATAATCTAAGTTATCTTCTAAT
>JBHLLE010000327.1:0-5103 GCA_048885945.1 Candidatus Hermodarchaeota archaeon
TTAATTTTATTTGATTTATCGCATTTTGAATATCGCAAGGAGAATTAAAATCTGATACATCCTCTTCTTTCATTAGTTTTAAGATGTAGCAATCAGAGTTAAGCAGATCAAAAATATCTCGATTAGAAATCTCTTTGCTTTTAAATTCTCTTACCTTTGCTTTAATTTTATTTATTACTCTAGACATTTTTATTTGAATTTCACTATTCATTTTTAAACCTCCACATTTTTAATTTTAAATAGTATTTTGATACAATTTTTAGTTAAATCGGATGTGATTAAAAAACAAAAAAATCTTTTATTTAAATTTAGCTGGATACGAGATGTATCATACATGTCGTCAATTTTTAAAATTTGTTTGTATTTCATGTTAACAAAATTATACCTTATCTTTATAAATATTAATAAAGATTTTAGATCCAAAAATTGATCTTTCCGCTTTATTACATTTAGTGATAACTTTTTTTTTCCCACAATTAATCACCTGATAATTATATCTTTAGGACTTTTATAAAGTGAAAATAATAAAGCAAAAATTCCAATAAAACATATTTTATATATTTTATTTAACCTGTTCTTTGTGTTCGTATATATAATTTTCACATCAACTTTTTTTATCTAGATTTTTACAATGAATTTTTAGTGTAAATTATTCATCAATTTTTGCATTGCTCTATTTAAATGTACGCTTAATGATTATGGTCAATGTCAATTACTGACATCTACCGTAGCTATATTTGTAATGAACAATTTTTAAGATTATAATATTTTTGTAAAAGAACGCAAAGAATCCCTGATACTTGTATTTTAAAGTTAAAAGTTTAAATCCATTAGACTTTTAAAAGTCAAAATTTTTTTCTCATACATCATGACTTTTTTTAATTAGAACAGTTTTTTAGAAATTTTTTATATATGACAAAATTGGTATTTAATTTTTTATATAAACCTTTTGTTTCTGTTGGCATTTTAGAGAAATTTTGAGATTTTTTTTTGAAGAATGTTTTTTTTCAAATTGGTTTTGGCAACAAAATCCCTCCTGTGTTAAATTTGGTGAAAAATTTAAATAAAAGTTTTTTTATAATATCAATTTTTGAATTTCTTTTTGTCTCCTTTTTTATTATCTATATCTTTTAGCCAAATTTCGCCTAATTTCTTAAACTCGGTAAAATTTTTACCATATATTTTTTATTCTGATTTTATACTCTGACATTTCTAATTTTTTGTCCTATTAGTTTTCCATTTTTTTCTCAATTTTTTTCTTGATAATCCCTTTCGCATAAGAAGAAAAACACACCGCAAACAACTCAATTAATTCTGTTTTGCTAAATTTTGTGACTTCTCTCGTAATTTTCGCTTTTAACGCCTTTTTTTCTTGTTCAATCCCTAAAAAATACAATTGTTCAAATAGTAAAATTTTAACCATCGGGGATTGGTTTTCAATAGTTTTAATATCAAAATCGTTAAATATAGTCTTTATTTCTTCAAGACTTAAATAGTCTAAAAAGAAATTTGACATTAAAAACGCAATGGTAGAAGCGTTTCCCTGCTCAAACGCTTTTCCAATTTCTTCTTTCATCACTTTTTTGGCGATGGGATCGCCGCTCTCGTTTAACTTTCTCAATAGAGTAAAAGATAATTTGAAATAGAGCAATTGGTTTTTATAGTTATGCTCTACCCACCTTTGAATCTTTGAAGATAGAGTCCAAAACATGATCTCAGGAGGGATGTCTAAATAATTAGATTTTTGTAAATACAAGCTATTTTGAAATCTTGGCTCGTAGATTACATTCCGATTAATGTTAGAATTTGACTTTAAGAAAGGAATTCGCAACGATGTAGATCGAAAGTGAACTGCCTTTTTACCTTTAATATATATACTTACTTTATTGTTTTCTAATCTTAGAGTAATAAAATCGTTAATTTTACATTCTAAATTATCGATAGGAATTGTCAATAACAAATTTGTGTCCTGTCTGAAAAGCGTGTTTCTAATATGTAGTTGAGCTTTCCCATCTTTTAACATTAAATCGGTATATTCGTTAATCTTAAATTCGTTGGTTTTTTCTGCCATTTTATTACCTATTCTCGTTCTAAAAAATAATTTAAAATATTGATTAATTCTTGTAAAGCGTTGTTATTTATACCTGCTCTTAAAAACTCCAATTCTAAATCTCTTAAATCCGAGAGTTTTAACCTAAACGATGGATTAGTAAAGTTTCCTTTTAACGCATAAAATACCTCGTAGCTATACTCAATGTTATATAGTGTTAAATATTGTTTTACAACCTTAACTATTAAAAAATACCACATATTTTCAAGAACACGATCCTCTGGAAATCTACTACTATATTCTTCCATTAACACTTTCAAAAAATAACGGAAAATGTCAATTCCATATCGCTTTTTGTACTTCTCAATAAATCGGTTAATATCTAACAGTTCGTAATCATTACATTTTAACAATTCTAGCAACACTTTTTTTCCAAACATAACAGCCTGTATATTATATCACTTCCTAATTTTACTCATACTTTATTTTAGATTTTTTAATTTTTTCTTCAATTTTTTACGGATTTTAAGCAAATCTTCTTTCTTATCAATTACATATTTCGCTTTGATGTTCGCTCCTTTAATAATCCCTAAAACTTGATTAATCGTACCCTTTTTAGTAAAAATAACGAGCGGTTTGTTCAAGTTCTTAGCGTGGAGAATGGCTTCTATTAACTTTGGTTTGTTAGGTAATTGATTTGAAATGAAAAAAATACAGAAATTTAATTTTTCAATCGTTTCTTTTTTAGTAATGTTTAACACATTTTTTCTCCTTTTCTTTTAATTTGTTAATTTATTTGGGGGAAAATATTTCAAATATTTCATTCCCGTTATTAATATGGAGGTACATTTGATACTATTATCAAGAATTTGAAACGCCCTCGTTATATCGTCTATTTTTGGAGCGGTATCTAAATTAATTATTCGCCCTGCGTAAAGAACGCAAAACGCAAGTAATTTATACGAATCTTTTTCAATTTTCTCTTTTCTATCTATTGCAAAATAACGCATTACCGCTACATTGCGGTTTTTTTCCGAAATGTCCAATTTTTCTGATATTTTATTAAAAATATCTTTGATTCTTTCCTGAGCTTTCTTTTTTTTAACCGTCATTGAATTTATTATTTTTATTTTCGAGATTATCTAATAGTTTCTTAAATTTCTCATCTTTTTCCATTACTTTACGAAATAGTACGAGGTAAGTGTTATAGCTACGCTCCATAGGATTAGCTTTTCTAATATAATTCTTTTTAGATTTAGATTTTCCGCTCATTTATTTAACTTCCCTCTCTTATTTTCGTTAAATTCACTATAATCAATTGTAAAATACCGATCTTCAATTGCTAGATTTTCTTCTGCTAAATAATTTTTAAAATCCTTGATACATAGCTGATAATTCCCAATTATTTTGTTAAGGAGGTTTCGCATTTTTCCAATTGTCTTAGGGATAGTGCGAATGTCTTTTGAATACAATTCTTGTATGTCTTTTACGAATGCTGGGAGATCGTCAAGAACTTCTATTAATGTATCAATTTTAGCGTAATCTTTCTTATTATTTGGCGAAAAACATAGTATAGAAGGTTTAGGTGTTTGGAATTTTACGCATCCGTTATCGTAGTGACTACACCTTTCGCAGAGATCCGTTAGAGTTTTTGTAACATTAGAATAGCTATCTAATTCTAGTAAGATTTTTAAATTTCTAAGAAGCAATTTCTTTCCTTCTAACTCTCTTTCTTCTATTATTTTAATTAAGGATTGAAGTTTTTCGTTTGAATCTGTTAAAGATCCTTTTAAACCCTCTAATATGATCTCTTCGGTCTTATTTACTAACTGCTTATCTTCCATACCGTTGTACCATTTATAATACGCGCTTTCTTTCATTTTACTTCAATCCTCAAATTTTTTGCATGAATAGGGAAGGGGGTAGGGTATCCCCTTCCCCTTTTCATTGTGCTTGGAGCCATTCGAAGAAATATGCCGTTCTTTTTTTAATCATCTTCTTGGTAATAATAACTGAGTCCCTCTTCTAACTCCCGAAAAAATTTTTTACCATTTTGGATGTAATCAAGTATAAACTCTGGTTTAGAATGAATGTTATCTAAACGAGCAATTATTAAGACTGTAAAAAGGTTTGACTCCGAAATTTCAAAATTCTTGCGTATTTTTTCTAAAAAATTAACGATTTTAACAGGTAAATTAGCTTCAATTTTTAGTATTTTACACTCGATTGAATTTTCTTCAATTTTTTTATGTTCTTTTTGAGAACTCTGATTGTAATACTTACTTAAATTTTCTCCCAATTGAGGTAAAAACTTGCTGTTTTCTATAATAAATGTATAAAAAGATTCGTGGTCGTAATTAAAACTATTTAACTCGTCTAAGGAGAAGCGAAGTAATAGGTCTGGAATTGTCCTATTTGTAATATTGGCTATAAATTTAATAGAAGGAACAAAAAATTTGGGAACTTTAACAGGAATTCTTTTTAATTTGAAATCATCTCGATTATGATTTGGTTTTTTTGTTAAATTATTTAGTAGATTTGCCATAGTGTTTTTTGAAAAGTTATATTTAGAATATACATCTTAAAACGGAAATCGAAATTTGTCGGGATTTAAATATTCTGTCATAATTGACAATTTATGGTAAATTTATATATTTATGCCTAGAATAAATTAGAATAACTAAATATTTAAATATATGTATTATCTGGAGAAATTGCCAAAAAACCCACATAATGCAAATATTTTTTATTTATTGAGTGGTTGATCAAATTATGTCAAAAAAAAAGAGAGATATCGAAATTCGTTTTGTGCTCCGACCTGAGAAAGATGGCAACGTGTATGACAAATTCGTTGAAGCTAAAGATTACTTTAAAATAAAAGAAAATGAAGTTGCAAAAATGCTTTTGATTAAAGGAATTGAAGTATGGTTTAAAAAGGAAGTTAAACCAGAATAAATATAATCTAATTATTGTTATGCTTATTAATATTTAAATTACAAATTTTTACTCAAAAATAAAAATAAATCTCTTTAATCTTATTTATATAACTTCAA
>JBHLLE010000328.1:0-5092 GCA_048885945.1 Candidatus Hermodarchaeota archaeon
ATACTAACGAAAGATCAGAACCCTGTCCTACCTGTAAAATTCCAGAGGTTTTAAATGAAAAGACTATAAGATCAGAATGGTACAGTAATAAAAATCAAGGACTATATGATGTTGTAGATACACCATTGAGAAAATCTGATGGGAATATAACAAAATTGAGAATCTTTCGGGATATTACCGAAAAGAAAAAAGCTGAGATAAAATTAAAAGAATCCGAAGAAAAATTCCGTACTTTTACTGAATCCTCACCAATGGCTATTTTGATATATCAAGATTATCAATATGTTTATGCAAATCCCGCAGCTAAAAATATATCTGGCTATACATTTGAAGATTTATCAAGAATGAAAATCTGGGACTTTATTCATCCTGATTATAAGGATATTGCCACGGAAGGTGGAAAGGCAATGGAAAGAGGTGAAAATCCACCATCTAAAGCTGAATTAAAAATAATAACTAAATCTGGAGATAAGAAATGGATAGATGCTAGATTAGAGATGATTAAATATCAAGAAAAAAGGGCAACATTAATAACTGCCATCGATATCACTGAACGAAAAAAAACCGAACAACAATTAAAAGAATCTGAAGTAAGATATAGAGGTCTCTTTGAAAATTCACCAATATCTTTATGGGAAGAAGATTTTTCTGAGGGAAAAAAATATATTGACAGCTTAAAAGAATCAGGGATTAAAGATTTTCGTTCATATTTTAAGACCCATCCAGAAGAAATTAAAAAACTTGCCAAATTGGTTAAAATAATTGATGTAAACCAAGCTACTTTAAAATTATATAAAGCAAAGAATAAAGAAGAGTTAGTTCAAGGTTTAAATACCATCTTTACAGAAGAATCGTATGAACAATTTAAGGAGGAAATAATATCTTTATGTGAAGGTAAGTCTTTTAAAGAAATAGAGGGGATCAATCGTACATTACAAGGAGAAGATAAATATATCTCTATAGGATTGAGTATCGCTCCAGGAAGTGAAACTAATTGGTCACATGTATTACTTTCAATAAAAGATATTACAAATCAAAAAATTGCAGAACAAAAATTAAAAGAATCTGAAGAGCGATATCGTCATCTTTTTGAACAATCTCCTAATAAGATTGTTTTATTAGACTCTAATAGAAAAATTATAGATGTTAATTCTCCTTTTATATATTATTTTGGATTAAATAAAGAGGAGGTGCTTGGAAAAGACTATAGAAAAATCAGACCCTACTACCTTTCAGAAAATCTGATTTTATCTGAAAAATTATATCAAGAAGTATTCCTAAAAGGTTTTTTTGAGCCATTTGAATTTCAGGCTTATGATAAAAATGAGGAAAGAAAATGGATGGAAATCAGAGGTTCTTTAATAGATATTAACGACAGAAGATTTATGCTAGTTATATTACAGGATATTGATAAACGAAAAAAGACGGAAGAAGATTTAAGATTAGAAAGGGATAAATTAAAAGCTATTATTGATGGATTATCAAGTGCCGGATTAGGTATTGATATTATCGGAAAGGATTACAAAGTTCTATATATAAATGAAGTAATGAAAGAAAAATTTGGAGATAATCTTAGTAAATTATGCTATGAAAATATTATGGTATCAAAAGAACCGTGTGAAGATTGCCCTGTTATGAAATCGATAACAACTAAAGCAGTTGAACATGTTGAACAATCTGCTGTTGATAATCGAGACTATGAGATTTTTTCTGCTCCGATTCCTAATCCCAATGGAAAAATTGACAAGGCAGTTGAACTAATAATAGATATTACAGAACGTAAAAAAGCGGAGCAAAAATTAATGGAATCAGAAGAAAAATTTAGAACTTTCACTGAAAAATCACTATTAGGGATAGCTGTATTACAAGACAATATAATTAAATATGCTAATGATAGAATGGCTGAAATGTCTGGATATTCTGTTGAGGAAATACTTGGATGGAAACCAGAAGAATTTATGAAAGTAATTTCTCCCGAACAATACGATTTCGTGCTAGAACAAGCTAAAAAAAAACAATTAGGACTTCCCAATGCAAAGGCTAGATACCAAATTAAGTGTATAAAAAAATCTGGTGAATTAATGTATATTGATTCATTTTCTAAAACAATTAATTATGATGGGAAACCCGCTGACTTAATTACTCAAATTGATATAACTGAACAAATAGAAGTTGAACAGAAATTACAAGAATCTGAGTTAAAATATAGATATTTATTTGAATACTCTCCAAGTGCTGTTTTATTATTTGATTTAAAAGGAAAAATATTAGAAATTAATCCAATGGTTAGGAAAATGTTTGGATATACTAAAGAAGATCTAGTAGGCAAAAACTTTGCAAAACTTAATACTATTCATCCAGATTCCTTATCAATGGCAGTAGAATTATTTAAAGAAGTGGTAAATAAAGGAGAGGGTTCTGCTACAGCAGAATTTCTTTATTATAAACAAGATAGAACTCTATTATGGGGGTTTACGCAAGGTTCACTCCTAAAATTAGGAGATAAAATTTATGTACAATCAATTATCCAAGACATCACTGAACTCAAAGAAGCAGAACGATTAATATTAGAAGAAAATAAGAAATTATTAGAACTTGATAGGATGAGAGAAGAGATTATTACCCGAGTTTCTCATGAATTAAAAACTCCCCTTATCCCATTAATAAACGGATCTGAACTCCTTACAACAGTATACAGGGATCAATTGGGAAAGCAAGCTCAAGAGATAATAGAAATGATTTATAAAAGTGGCTTAAGATTAAAATCACTAGTTAAAAATTTATTAGATATATCTGTAATTGATTATAATCATATCGAATTAATTAGAAAAAGGGAAAATCTTGTGGAATTAATTAATGGAGCTATAGAAGAATTATCTTTTTTTACTAATAATCGAGGACTTACAATTAACTCAACACTACCAAAAACAATATATTTTGATATTGATAAAAGTCGAATGGAACAAGCAATAATAAATGTTCTATCAAATGCCATAAAAAATACTCCAAAAAATGGTGAAATTTTTATAAGAGCAGTAGAATATAAGGAATATATTGATATTGAAGTTGAAGATACAGGTGTTGGACTAACAAATAAAGAAAAACAAAGATTATTTGAAAAATTTGGTAAAATTGAAAGGTATGGAAAGGGATTAGATGTGGATATAGAAGGTTCGGGGCTTGGGCTATATATTACAAAACACCTCATTAATTTACATAATGGTGAAATTCTTGTTGAATCTGAGGGAAGGAATAGAGGGGCAACCTTTACGATTAGGTTATTTAAAAAAAAATGAGGAAGAAAATTTTAATGAAGACATCGTAACATATCATTTTTAAATGAAATATAAAATTAGAGCATTAATTAAACAATTTGATTTCTCATTTAAAAAAAAATATATTCTTAAGATATTATTAAAAAAGTATATTATTCATAAGTGAATTTCTTTTTGAATTAGTCACTCTTTAAAATCTTATGGTATTAATTTAAAAAGGTAATATCAACATAAATTTATATTCATTTAATTATATCGCTTCACATGTACGCGAATATGGCTCCGCTCTATTTATGAAATTATAGAGTAATTGTTATATTAATCGTGCATTTTTTTTCCTATTAATAAAAAAATCTGTTAAATTAATCAGAAGTATCATATTTTATAAAAAAAGAGATTAAAAATCAAGCAAAACTCAAATAATTATCATTATGTATTTTAGAATATATTAAATTTAAAAAAGCAATATACCTACAAAGGTGAGTTTGTACGATATGATCTTATTTTCTGAATAATTCTTTCATTTTATAAGTTAAAACTTTCAAAGATTCTTTTTCTATAATCATTTCTTTAATCTACACTATTTTATCTACAATATTAAATTATAATATTTCTTTTACTTTCCTATAAATTAAAAAAGGATTTTGAAAATGTAGAATATCTCAACATTTAAAGATTTATTTCCAGATAAATCAGATTCAAACTTCTATTATTGGAAAAACAAAGTAGAAAATAAATTCTAACTTATTTTTTCTAAAATGATTTTTAAAGTTTGTGGTTTTGTCTTAGATTTCAATATCAATTGATAAAATTAAAATTTAATCCATGATTAGTTAGAACAATATGGAGTAATGAACAGAAAAAATATACAATTCTATTAATTAAGTATGTAATTTCTAAAAAAATCAGAAATATTTATCCTTGATATTGTTCTTGATTTTTTCTAATTAAAAAAAAATTTTATGACTTGTAAGGTGTGACCATCAAATATGACAAATACGTTGGCAGACGCGATGAATATGTTAAAAAATGCGGAATATGCGAGAATGAAAGAAGTAATAGTAAGTCCAGCTTCTAAGTTACTTCAGCGTATACTCCGTATTTTTCAGCAATACGCCTACATTGGCGAATTTGAGAGATACGACGATGGGAGGCAAGGTAAATTTAAAATTGCTCTATTAGGTAAGATAAACGAATGTAAGGCATTAATGCGTTTAAATTATAAAATTAATCAACTCGGCGACTTGGAAAAAAGACTACTACCCGCTCCTGGTTTAGGAACAATTATTTTAACTACAAATCAAGGTATTATGACTTTAAAAGAAGCTGAGGATAAACATATTGGCGGACAAGCTTTATGTTATATATATTGATTTATATGTGAGGTTGACTTAAAATGGTAAAAACGGTAATATTTGAAGAAGAATTAGAAATACCTAAGGATGTGTCAGTAGAAATAGAAGAAGATGGCCAAGTTATCATTAAAGGTCCTGCTGGTGGTCCCATTAAAAAGGATTTTAGTCATGCAAGAGGTATTGCTATAAAAATTCAAGATAATAAGTTAAAATTTATGTCACATTTTCCCAAAAAAGCAACTTTAGCATTAGCAAAGACTATAATGAATATTATTAAAAATTTAATTACTGGAGTACAAACCAATTTCAAATACGTCTCAAAGGTGTGTTATTCCCATTTTCCTTGTTCTGTAAGGGTAGATGATAAAAAAAAAATTATCTATGTTGAAAATTTTCTAGGTGAGCGTGCCCCAAGAAAAGCTAAGTATCCTGACAATGTCAAGGTAGACGTAAAAGGTGATG
>JBHLLE010000329.1:0-5089 GCA_048885945.1 Candidatus Hermodarchaeota archaeon
TCTTATTTAATTTTTTCAAGAAATTTCATGAATTTTGATTTATAATTATTAAAACATAGATTTTTATAAAAGAAATATAATAATTCATCTAAAATATAACTATAAAGCATTTCAAAAGAAGAATTTACGGATTTTTACTTTCTTTTGACAGATTAAAAAGCATTTTAATTAAAAATAATTCTAAAAATTAATACTTCAAAATATTACCACATAATTATAAAAGATAACTAGAAAAGAAGATATATAGAATGTATTGAATAATAATAAAGTTAAAATTAAAATACAATTAAGATGAATAAAACAATTATCTATCTTTTTGTGACCTTTCTATGTTGTTTCCTATTTCTCAGTCTTAACTCTAATTCAGTAATGGCCCATGATGGGGATGATGATGGAGTTGATGACGATTTGGAGGATCTTAATGAGAGAAATATTAGTATAGAATTTGAAGATAATGAAATTGAAATTGAAACAATATTAAGATCGGGAGATATTGTTGATGAGATCGAATTTACGCTTTCAAATAGTAGTGATGGTTTCACTATAAAGACAGAATATGATAGAGAAATTAGTTCTGGGGAATTTGAATTAAATTTTGAAATCTCTTTTCTTAGTATTATAGAATATAATGATACTAATGAAGATGGAGTATATAACAGCTCCCATGGCGATACCATTGTTAAAGAGATTAAATTGGATAACTTCCAACCAACAATTTATCAAAACATAAGCCTCTCACAAGATAACAATTTGTATCACTTCATCATAAACACTACAGATGGCAACTTTACAGCTCATATTTTTATTGGAGAAGAATTTTGTAAAGTTAATGGTACCATCTTAACACCTGCTCAAATTAAAATAGATATAGAAATAAGTAATTTTCCTTACAATGAGATAGATTCGTTACTTGCGTTAAATACCACATTAAAATCAGAATCAGAATACGAAGAAGAAGAAAAAACTGAAGATGAGTATAGAGGATATTCTGAGAACGAGGGGTGGTTATTAACTAAAATGAACGAGACAACAGGTTACTTTAGTTGGAATAAAAGTGTTAATGTAGACGGGAAAATTAAAGATGTTATTATTGGAAATAAAACAGATATTGGTGAATTTGAAAGGATATTTATTAATTATCCTAATGGAACTCATATATATCACGATCCAAAAATGGGCGTTGCTTGGATTTTAAAACCACTGCCTTTAGGGCAAGATAATGAAGATTCTGATGGTAATAAAGTAGAAAAGACCCCTTTTTTGAACATAATCTACATATTAGCTACCATATTAATTATTGGAGCATCAATAGCAGCAAGTTCAATATATTACCGTCATCGAAAGAATAGCTTACCTACTATATTTAATGATGAGAAAAGAAAAAAGACTTATTCTTTAAACAAACAAGTCAAATCCTCTGGAGATATTTTGAAGGAATCAAGAATTAAAGGGGAGCTATTACAAATTTTTGAAGGAGATAATATGATAGAAAATCTTTCCCAATTAAATGATATTGATATAACATCAATTTCAGGAGATTTTCTTTATGAAATCGATCAATTTGATTGGGAAGATAATGATAAAGTAGAATTTATTAAAGAAATGCTCGCCTTAACTCCAAAAGAGAGAAGTGATATCCTTGAACAAATGAAAGAGAAAAAAAGTAAATCTTCCTAAACATCAATACTAATTACAAGATTTCATTATGTCAGCTGCCCTTTCAGAGGAAGAATTGATTGTATTAAATGTGGTTCAAGAATATTTAAATAAAAATAGACAATTCAATATAGAAAAAATCTTGCCTTTTATTGTTTCACGGTTTCGAATAGCTTCAATTAATATAAATAAGAAAGGAATAGAAGGAATTCTTAGATCGTTAGTTAGAAAAAATATATTAATTGAAGGATCCAAGCTATCCCATCAAGATATATTAGCAAATTTAAAAAGACTTCAAATTTACAACTATATTCTTAAAAATCCAGGAACTTATTTTAATAAAATTTTAATAGAATTAGATTTAAGTAATCATGTTGTAGTATGGCACCTTAATATGCTTGAAAAATTTAATTATATTAGAAAAGAGTTTTTTGATAATCATGATATTTATTTTGATATTAGTTTGGATTTTAAAGATATAAAAAAACTCTATATTACTTCTCAAGAAAAAAATCAGAAAATTATTAATTATCTCAAAAATAATGAAAAAGGGGCTTCAAAAACTCAACTTTCAAGAGAACTTAAAATGCATATGTATACTATTGATAAATATTTAAAATCACTAATAGAATATCAAATAATAGTTAAAGAAAAAAAGGGTAATAAGACTTTATTTATCATAAATCAATAAAAAAGAGCATTTTTTTAAAAATTTCAAAAATTTGATGCTTTCTTTTTTAACTTCTTTTTGTAGTTTTTAATAAAATTCTTCTAATAAAATCTAATTTTTATAACGTAATTTCTTTCTTTTAAGCTTCCTTATTTCTTAAAATAAGATATATTATTCAAGATTATCTTTTTTTAAAAAATAGTACTTCATAGAATTACCATATTGATTTATATGATAACTTAAAGATTCTATAGATAGTAATTGAAAAATTTATTAAATTATAGATAAAAACAATAGAGATATGAAATTGGAGGTCTATTATTATTATTAAAGAAAAATTTTGTCAAGAAGATTATTATAAAGATGTGTATTGTCATTTGATAAGTGAATTGAGAAATTATCAACATATTAAAAAGCAAATTGATCAGAAAAGAGTTAAAAAAGAAAATACAATAATTTGTCCAATATGTAATTCTAAAAATCAAGATGTAGATATTTTTTGCAAAAAATGTGGAGTTAAATTGAAATATTCCTTTATAAGGTCTCTTTAGTCTTTAATTAAGAAGTCATACTTCAGAAATTTACTATATACTTATAAATATTCTATGTAGAGACTAAAAGAATAACAGTATTAAAATTATTTTAATAAATAATTTCTATATAAAAGGATTCTAAATGAAAAGTGTAAAAAAGTAAAAAGGAATCATCATTCTAATCCTTGTTTTCATTATTTTATTTATAACGCTATTTCAAAATATAAAAATTTTAGAATAATTAATTTCTTTGAAGATGTTCCTTCTCGAGTCTTTTTAAACTCCTTAGAATCCTTTTCTCGAGATATTGATAAATACTATGGTAAATCAATAAAAAACTTTAATGGTGAATTAACTAAATTTAAAGGTATAAAAGATTTAATTGAAAAGTATTTACAAATCTCATTAATTCATCCTTTAATTATAGAATTGCACAATGACATTAAGCTTAATATAAATGAGAAATCGTTAGTTAATTTAGCACAAACTATAATGAAAAAGAAAAATATTGACCATTTTTACGCCTCCTATTTGATGAAAGATAATGAATTTGATGTTAAAAAAGTGGAAACGATTCTTAGGTTAATCGAGAAAAAAGTCATTAGACCAATTGAATAATTTTTTAGTTATTTTTTCCTAATTTAGAGATTTTAAAAAATTTAATTAGAATCTTCTTAATTTTAAATATATTATATTAGATACTTTAAAATCGACTATTCGATTCTCTTTTTATCGAGAAACTTCAGCATTAAAGTTATGTGTATTAATAATTTTTTTAAAAGAGAACAGTCAACTTTGTCAATTGTATCGTGTTTACTATGAACGTATTTATGGGATTCTATATCTAAAACACCAAATCCTCTGAAACCTTTATCAGCAAGAACATAGGCATCACTACGAGAAAGAATAATTTTTTTAGGGAAGTGTATATTGATTGTAAAATCTTTAGTGTTTTTAAAAAATGCAACTCCTCTCTCTCCAGTAATTACATCTAATTTAGTTCCAATCGTATCAAAGTTGAGCATAAATGATTTTGTTCTATCAAGATGTTTTATTTTATGATATAAATGTCTTATCCCCATTGTCCCTGCTTCTTCAGCTCCAGTAAACAAGAAAAATAAGTTATAGTTTTTTAATCTATTATTTAAATTTGAATAATAATTTAATAGTTCTAAAACACATACTATTCCAGAAGCATTGTCTGTTGCTCCAGGAGATTTATTATTTGTGGTATTTAAACAAAGTACAATCACTGCAATTAAATTTAGAGTTAATGGAAAAATTCCTACTAAAAATAACCAGATGGTATATTGGACTAAGATCATATTTTTTAACAAAAATAAGAATAAACACAATATTGAGGAATAAATCCATATTTTAAACAAATTAACCCGATAATTCATCGGTAATCGCTGTCCTTTTGAATCTAGATGACACATAAACAATAAATTTCCTCTTATATTATCTTGTTCCGAAGAATTCTCATTGTAATTATCTACTTTTGAATTACCGAGAATTTTCACATATAAATTGTGAGAATTTTTTTTTTTTCCTATTCTTATTTTCTCAGGATTTCGAGTAATAATGAAAAAAGGGAGAAAAATTATTAATATAATAAGTAGGTTTAGAGTAGTGAAAATAAATCCAATATTTAAATATAGAATAAATAAGGCCCAAAAGCTTGATATAAATACAATTTTTTGATAAATTCGAGGATAAAAAGAAGTAAATGTGAATCTTTGGACATTAGGTTTTAAATTTAAATCCTCGATTCTTTTTTTAACAATTTCAAATGCCTTTTTCTCGTGCTCCGTTCCGCTTAGTCGTGGAAACGATACTAATTCTAAATTTTTTTTTATTCGAGTCTCATCAATCATAATTCAAATTAATTAGTATATTTCAAAGAAGATATTTTTATTAAATTTTTCTGCATTCTATTAAAAATAATAATTAATTTAATTTGTATTAAATCTTTAATTTAAAAAACCTTTAAGAGGAGTTAAGTATGAAAACTGAAATTTATTACTTTTCAGGAACAGGGAATTCCCTTTATGTCGCAAAAAAAATGGCTGAAAAATTAGGTGACTGTGAATTAATACCAATATCAAAGATATGGCAACAAGATGATCTAGCATCAAATACCGAAAGAATTGGATTTATTTTTCCATTGTATTTTTGGGGTTTACCAGCAATCATTTATGATTTTGTGAATAAATTAAATGTAAGCTCA
>JBHLLE010000330.1:0-5077 GCA_048885945.1 Candidatus Hermodarchaeota archaeon
CTTAATTATTTTTAAACCTAAGCTTAATTTTGTTACTTGAATTGACTCCTTATTAATATCTAGACCAAAAATGTTGTTTTCTAGTATCTTTCTTACTGCTTTGCCATAGCTAATAGTCTCTTCTAAAACGACTTTCTGGGGTTTCTCTCGCTTTGATATTTTTACAATTTTAATGCTCTTAGATTGCTTTACCTTTTCAATCTCTCTTAATATCTCGAGAAATATTTCGACTGTTTTAATTAAAAAAACGCCACTACCACATGCTGGATCTAAAATTCTAATTTTTTCGATTTTCTTTTGTAATTCATCAATATTTTCACAATATTCATAGATTAAATCAGTAATGGTGTTTGCTCCTTCATTAGACAAGTATTGTATGATGGTATTCCGGCAAATATAATCTGTAATGTATTGCGGAGTATAGAATACTCCCTTTTTTTTTCTGCGATGTATTTTATCATCAAATATTTCTTCTAGATCACTTATTGACTTCTCAAAAATGTATCCTAAAATATTAATCTTAATTTCGGAATTAAAATCATAAAAAGCGATATTAAGTAAATTTATTATGATTGGATTAAGATGTGAATATTTAGAGAGAATAATTTCAATATACCCGTCTGATTTCCTTTCTTTTCTAAGTTTAGATCGCAAATTTGAAACATTGAAGTCATAAAATTCCCTTAAATCTTTAAAATAAATGGATTTGGGGATTTTTTCTTCAAATAATCCATCAATGTTTATTATTGAATCCTGGTAATCCCTAGCTAGGTGTAAAAATAAGTTTTTAATAGTGTCCGCAATTATTGTTGACTCATTAGAGATAGAAGAATTTTCTAGAGATTCTAGTATCATGTTTCTAAATTTAATTTTGAGCTTACTCAGATCTTCGGCAAAGAAAATAATCAATAATCTCTTAAGAAGGATTTGAGCATAATAGACGGCTTTGTGTTTATTGGCTCCCTTGTCTTGAAATTCTTTGATCAACATTAATCGTGTTTCATGAAATAATTTGTAAAATTCTGTATTTAATTCCCTTTCTTCACAAAACGATTTATGCATTCTTTCAAGATCATTAAATGGTTTTTCTCGGGAAAAATTAACTTTTTTTGTCTGTTTCTGCAATTGATCCCTTCTCTTTAGATTAGTCTATCTAAAACCTAATTTTCTTATTTACGGATAAATAGCATAACAAATTAAACTTATGTTCTGTTTTTTTTTGTTTCTATGGCTTTCAAAAGGGAAAATCCATTCTACCAATCCGATTTTCCAGAATTCTTTCTTAACCGAGTTCACGTACTTTGCTTATCCATCTAATCGTTTTTCCCTGGTCATCATCAAGTGGTATAAGGCTATATTCTGCGAGAAAAATTGTACCGTCTTTTCGTTTCATCTGGAATTTAGGTAAAACCAAGTAACCTTTCTCTTCTAGGCTTGTATATAGAAGCTCTCCAAATTTTTCTCTTACAGTTTCATCTGCGTACAAACTGTCTAGTCTCTGACCTATTATTTCCTGACGCCCATAACCGAAGATTTCTGTTATTGCCGGATTACAGTCAAGAATTTCAAAACCATCTTCATCGAGGATGACCACTCCCTCACTTAATGTGTAAAAAAGTTTTGTTGTCATTCTTTGCATTCTCTGCGCGTCTTCCTCTGTCCATTTGCGGATTAACGCGTTCGTAAAGATTTCCCCTATGATCCGAAGTAGAGTAATACTGTCTTCTGCCCATCTTTTTTCTGTTCGAGCTGAGTCAAATCCAAGAAATCCAATGAGCGTCTTTCTATAAATCATAGGTACAACAATAAAGGATTGGGTTGCCCTTGATTGTAAAACTTTTTTCTCGGCTGTTGCTTCTGCTGGAAGGTCAATAACTCGAGGGATATGAATATTCTCGAACTGCCGGAGTCGCTCCATCCACCATGGAAAATCATCACACGATAAGCCTTGTAGATTCAAAATTTGCGGCTCAATTCCTTCAGCACACCATTCATATGTATTATCCATTATTGTTCCTTTGTTGCGAAATAGAAAAACATAACTCCGATCTACCTCGGCAAATTCGCCGATTTTTTGTAACGCATTAGAGAGTTCCTCATCAATCTTATCTGGTAGAAGATTAATGAACTTGGTTGATATATTGGTGACAAGACTTTCAAAATTACGATGGTATTCTAACGCTTTCTCGTTCCATACACGTTCAGCAAATTTACCTAATTCTCTAGCAAGAGCGTTAATTAACGCCATTTCTGCGTTCAGAAAAACCCCTTCATCTCTTATAGGTTTTTCTTCAAGATAATAAACTTGTACTTCACCAATTTTTCCCTTTTTCGCCAAAATTTCGGTTTTTAGTTCCCAAATTGATTCCTGGAAACTTTGTGTTTTATATTCTTTATTTCCCAAACGAATTCGGGTGCAACATATGTCTGGAAATTGGAAGGTGTGAGGTATCATTTGAACTACCTCTTGAAAAACAACATCTTCAAGTTCACCAACTTCCGAGATCATTTGAGAAACGGCGTAGAGAAAATTAAGATCATTAAACCGATTTGCTAGGATCTGTCTCAATTCTTGTATTTGCTTTTCAGTTTCTCTGAGTTTTTCTTGTTCTCGTTTTTTCTCTGCTTCTTTTTGAATAATATTAAGTAACTCTGTAAAGAGGCTCTCAGAATCTTGCCCTTTTTGCAAGTAATAGTCTGCCCCTAGGTTCAGTGCCTTAATCACTACTTCCTCCCGTCCTCTTCCAGTTAGAATAATAAATGGAGTATAATTTCCTTTTTTTCGTAATTTAGAAAGCAATTCTAACCCATTTAGATCCGGCATCTGATAATCTGATATGATAACGTCATATATTTGAGTTTTAAGCCGTTCAAGAGCATCATAAGGAGAAGATAGAGATTCAATAACAATTTTTGAAGAAAGGTCTTCTAGGAAGAATTTAGCCAACTCTAGAAAATCTTCTTCATCATCTATATGCAAAACCTTAATATTAAACTCCATTAGTTTTTGCTTCCTTATCCCTTTAATTACCTAAAAACAAGCTCCAATGCCTGTTTATAAGGTTTTATGACGCTAATCTCTATGATAGTCCCTTTTTTTGTTTCAAGAGCTTCGTTATATTTTATGTTCAGATATAATCTTCTAAATACGCGATTCGCACCTTTGAGGATGTTTTACTAGATAGGTAAAGCCGGTTTATAATCTATAATGATAGCTTAGTAATTTTTTGCTGAAGTGTTACAGATCGAACAATAATTTTCAGGAAATAATTGATATGAATTGTTTGATCTATTACTATTTTAAGCTATGGAAAAGAACATTGTTCTTTTTAAAGGCAAATATTCTAATTTATTGATATTCAAAAGCTCAGGTTTTTGTGAATTTGCTTCGTCTAATTAGTTGGCGTCTTAATAGAATTTGCAGGATTTTTTCATTAACCTCAGCCTGAGGATTATTTTTTATCATTTTAAGGGTAGTTTCCAATTCATTATTCAATGGCGTTGTGCTTGAGGATAAAAGAAAAATTTTCTCCTCCTTAACCCGGATCACCTTTAAACGCCGAAGTTCTCCTACTCCAGCATCAAATTCCTTTTGTTCAACATTAATTTTCGCAACAAGATCTTGAAGCGAAAAAATTGAATTTTTATGGATCGCATTGAGGATTCGATTTTCTACCAACCCTTCTTTGATTACCCTATCTCCCTCCTCAGTAATAAAAAACGATAAAGGTCTCAAATTAGTTTTAGATCGTCTAAAACTGTTAGTATAAATTTGTTTATAATATTCTTCTTTGGGATTAACTAACGATTTAGTTATCTTAGAAGCTTCCACAACAAGAAACTGGCTTTGACCCCCAATTATATTGGCAGCGTAATATTCATTAAAGTTAGGTATAAGATCTCTGAGGACTAAACCCATCTCTCCCAACATTTTCTGAATTATCAGCATTTCTGATACAGGTTTAATACTATAAGAAATGTATCCATATTTCCCTGAGAATGGGTCTTCAAGTCCTTGAATTCCACGTGAAACAAACAATTTGAACCCTGCAGATGTATAAGGCGGATCCGTCACAAAGGCGTCAAATACTCCACTAAATTCTTCTGGAAGATTCTTGCGGAGGTCATAGCAGCGAGCAACGAGGTTTAAATTATATTTTGATTTGATGGTATTGAGAGAATCTATAAGCTGCTGATCAATATCTACTACTCCTACTCTTGTTTGGGGCGAAACAACAGTCATTGCGATAGATGATAGGTCGCTATCTCCCACACATAAAATTCGCCGCCCTAAATGTCCTTGCTGTTGGAGATATAGGGCGCGTCTTAAACTAGTTTCTAATAGACATGGGGCTTGATTAAGTTTCATATTAAACTCTGTTCTCTGGTACTCAGCAGCAATATTCGTCAATTTCTCAAGTAATTGCTCTTGCTTAGACGTGATAATAATGCTTTTCCCCTTACAGACTGGACATCTTGCGCTCTGTATTTTTTCAAATCCTAATTGTTGCTCTACAAGTGCTTTACCTATTGCTGTAAGTTCGCAGTATGTTTCAAAATAAATTAGGTTGTGATTTCTTAATTCTTTACAGATTTCTTTAATTAAAGGCATGGGTAAGTACACGACTTGAGAAATAGTCTTGAGCGATTCTCGAGGATGTAGGTAGATCGCCCACAAGACTTTTTTAACTCCTTCTTTTCCTTCTTCTAGGTCAATGGCTCTAGTTACAGCATCTATTACTGTACTTTCTCTAGGTTCGAAAAAGTTTCCCACAGTTTTCCCTCACAATATTTCTTCCTGTCCCACTACCGTTCCCTTTCTTTGGCAACTTTTAAGGAATTTCTAATAGGGTTCATTTTAAGAATTATTGAATCGTTTTATTTCTTGATTGATTTAGAAACTTACACTTAATCAAATTTGACTAGAAGAAAAGAAAATTTCTTTAAATAAAGCTTAAAGTTCTTTCCAGAGGCAGTTTTAGAATGAGTTCTGCATTAAATAATGCTCCTTTTACATTTTTAATATCAAAAAAACTTTGTAGGCTGTGTGGAGCTAGCTGTTGCTGGAGCATTGCCC
>JBHLLE010000331.1:0-5045 GCA_048885945.1 Candidatus Hermodarchaeota archaeon
AAAAAAAAGATTTTTTGTAATTTTGTAATACCGATAAGAAACTTTTTTGAGTATTCTCTTTATTTTGGAGGAGCTAATACTATTTCTATGGAGCTAACGTTATTATTTTGTCCATTTTCTCCTTCTAATTTCTCTGTGGAGAGCTTAATGTCCTTGTACTCAGTTCCCTTGAGGAATCTGTTTCTGAGAATTTCACATACGTCAACTGCATGTGAAATAGCTCTACCACGAGCCTTAACGGTGCATTCTTCACCCTTGTTAAGGATCATCATGGTCGCCATCACGTAATTCATGGTTGGTCGACGACCGACGAAAACGCTATTTGTTTCCTTTTCTTTTGCCATTTTAATTACCTCTATGTTTTTTTTAACTTTTTAGGCTTTTTTGCTTTTTTGTTGTTTTGTTGTTTTGTTTTTATGTTTTAATGTTGTATCGTAATTTTAAATCTAAATTACGAGTATACATTTGTTTCAAATTTAAGAAACATTTTAAATTTTATTGTCCTATTAATAAAGGTGTTTGATTTTCTCAAAAATAAAGAAAAAAAAATTTTTTAGTAAATAATAGTTTATCTTTTTTATAATCCTGTTAGTCTTACGCCAAGAAACATTAAAAACCAAGTGAGGAATACTGCAACCATTGCAATAAACATCCATGTTTGAGGTACAGTCCAGTCTCCAATTTCAAAATCCGTTTCAAGTAATATACTGTCACCCTCTGGAAGTAAAAAAGCCAAGTCATACAAGATAAATATCGCAAATACACATATTAGGAAGCTTAACATCACAGTAAATTTACTTGGAGGAGTCCATCCCACTTTCTTTTCACCTTAATATTTTTTAAAATTCTTTATATTTATTTAAGTTTAAAGTATGAATTAAAATTGAGAGATCTATATTTAATATTTATCTATTTAAATTATAAACTCATAATCTAATTACATTTAAAAAAAAAAAAAATTAATTTTATAAATCTAAATTATCATATTTAGTGAAATCCATTTCAATTGTCTCTTTAAAATCAAAATTAGACCCTGCTTTTGATTTCTGAATTATTTTTTTATCCTCAGGTATTTTCTCTTCTTCTTTTTTAATGAAATCCCAAATTATGCTTATTACAAGAATTACTGAGATAATTATAAGCAAGGGGACTAAAAGTCCTGAATCTGTTAAAAGTATTTTTACCCACCCGATATATGGAATTATTCCACATACTACGCCAAAAATTTTATTTGCGGGGACTTCTGCTTCATCAGGAGAGGCATTTGCATCTCCTTTAGTTGTAAATAACCAACCATTGTCATACCTCTTACCAACAACTCGATGTACAACTGGATCAGCCGGAGGATTTGCCCATAACCCATGAGCATCAAATACAATAACGTCTCCTTCCTTTCCATCAATAGTGCCATTTTTTATACTTCCAGGATCTTTGCCTTTTACAAATAATAAATCACCTCTACTGTATTTCGGTTCCATACTACTAGAAACTACTACAACCATGGGTAATTTAGTATCTAAGGAAATTTGCATAATAAAAAAGATTAGAAATGAGCCGGAAAAAGCAAAAGCTATTAACAAGACTGCTGTAATAATTTTTCTTTTTGTTGAAATTTCCTTTTCCTTTTTTGTTGCTGGCTTTAATTTCTTTTTTTCCATATCTGTTAAACTAGTAATTCTATGGGCTATTAAAGAAAAAAATTAATATAAATTTTTGTTTAACTTTTAAATGAAAATTGAAAATGTAGATTTTGAGTTGTTCTATATTTAGTTTATAGATATATCGATATTTTTACCAAATTCTTGATCACCAAGAAAGAATTTTTAAACAATAATATCTAGTTGTTAATTATCACTTTAATCAAATTTTATAATAGGGTAAGGATGTATTAAATGCTTGAGAGAACTCAGTCATTTGGTATAAAAGATAAGAGTAATACCGATATTCAAAAAATAATGGAAGATGTATTACAAAAAAGTTTAAATTATTCTACAAAAACTGCTAAATTAGGAAATACACTCCTTAGAATTAATTATTTCGATGAAAATATTGATAAAGAATTACAAAAAGAAAACAAGATAACAATATTAAAAGATCCAGAAAAAAAAATTTATGTAAAAGTTAACGGAAAAATCTCAGATGAACAAATAAATCAATTATGGAATGAACTTGCAAAAAGTCTTGAAATTTCAGATGATCTGGAAAAATACATAGAAAAAATATTCTCTAAAGATGAAATTATTAGTAATATTACGAAAAAGATTCAAGATCGTGGCTACAATATTGTGAAATCAGATGCTGAAACATTTATTGAGAATTTTCAAGAAAGATATAACCGATTACCTAAAAAAGATGAGATTAACTCAATTGTTAAGGGCTACATTATAATGATTGATCAAGATAATTTAATCCATAAAGAAGAAGAAATTACTTCAATCACTAAAGAGGTTTCTACAGAAAACAACGTAAATATTTTTAAAGAAACTTTGGATAAATTAACTGTTTCAAAACATTCTAACCCAATTTCTTTGCGTTCTTATGAAAACGGCGTTCTAGTAATTGAAAAACCTCTGGGACGCAGAAAATGTCCGAGTTGCAATAATGAAGGGTTAATTCATGAGATTGATGATAAATCAATTATTTTAATGGATTATCCTAGAATTTATGGGAAGAAATGCTGTTGTGCTGAATGTGGCTGCGAATGGCGTGAGACATAAATAGATAATCTGTTTTCAAATCAAAACTTTTAAGAGTATTTACACTTAAAAAATTCTAATTAATTCTCCTTGATATAATTTGAAAATAGTTTTATATATCTTAAAATTTAAAAGGTTAGTAATTGATTTTTTTAAATTAAAAACATATAAATTAAAGATTTATATTGATTTTGATGGAAACTTATGGAATTATTTATAACCCAGTAGCTGGAAAAAAGAAAGAAACAACTAGAGATATTGAATATATGAAAAAATGTTTAGGTAAATTAGATGTTTCGTATAAATTATTTGAGACTGAATATATTGGTCATGCTATGGAATTAGCAAGTGAATTAGCTAAAGATGGATATAGAGTGATTGGAGCGGGGGGAGATGGCACTTGTAATGAAGTGATGAATGGTGCTATTACTTCTAATACTAATGCTTTGTGTGGTTTTATCCCAATGGGATCTGGAAATGATATTCCTGCTGCTATCGGAATTGTTCCTGATATAAAGAGAGCTTGTGAAATAATTGCTGAAGGTAATACTAATAAGGTAGATATTGGATTTGCAAAAACAGACACAGGAGTTCAAAGGTACTTTTTAGGCATAGGTAGTCAGGGTTTTGATAGTGAGGTGACCCGAAGATTTAATGAAGCTAAAAGAGGAAAAAGCTACGTTACTCAAACTCTTAAGGCTTTATTGCCTTGGAAAAATAAACAAATTAAAGTAACAATGGACAATGATGTTTATGAGGGATACGCGAATCTTTTAGCTTGTGCAAATGGTCCTAGTTATGGAGGATTTATGTATATTTGTCAAAGAGCTCAAGTGAATGATGGATTTTTTCATGTAAATATTGTAGATATTGGTAAATTTAAATTACTTAGACACTTTAATCGAATGTATAAAGCTACACTCTTACCTCATCCGAATATCTATGAATATACCAGTAAGAAAGTAAGAGTGGAAATGTTAGATCCTGAGGACCCTAATCCTTACATTTGTCAAGTTGATGGAGAAATTTTAGATCCATTACCTGTTAATTATGAATGCATTAAAGAGGGATATGAATTTATTCAGCCAAAAGTAAATGAAGTAGCAGAAGCATTTAAAAAAGAACACGGGAGATACTTTTGGGATTGCAATTACGATTAATATCTTTTTTAGAGTTTGATAATTGTTATGCCAGACTGGGACGAAATATTTTCTGAACGGGGAAAGATATTTCATGATCCTCATCCAGATATGGAAAAGATTACTCAGTTATTTAAAGAAAAAGGTGTCAAACGAGTGTTAGATCTTGGATGTGGAACAGGTCGACATCTTATATTTTTATTAAAAAAAGGATTTGAAGTATATGGTATGGATGCTTCACCTAACGCTTTAGAGATGGCGAAAAAATGGCTTATTGAAGAAAATTTGAAAGCAGAATTACACATGAATAGAATGGAAGATAAATTTCCTTATAAAGACAAGTTTTTTGATGCTATAATTTCAATTCAAGTAATTCATCATAATCTAATAAAAGATATAATATTCACTGTAAAAGAAATTGAAAGAATTTTAAAAAAGGATAGTGTGATATTTTTTACTTTTCCAGTATTAGGAACAGGCTCTAAATTAGAAAACTGGGAATTAAAAGAAATTGAAAAAGGAACTTATATTCCTCAAAAGGGACAAGAGAAAGGTCTCCCTCATCATTTCTTTACTGTAGATGAAATTTATCAAGTATTTAGTTCTTTTAATCTTTTAGAAATTTATATGGATGAAACTAATCATCGAGCAATCTTAGGGATTAAGAAATGAGTTATAGTCTTAAAGAATTAGGTAAATTTATCTTTTTCAAATAAGGAGAATACAACTAATATTGCACCTAAAATGGCTATAACCATTATTAATAAAGAAACCATTTCAATATCAATTTGGGGTATATTTATATCTTCACGCCAAGGATAATTTCCGTTGTATGTATCACTTAAATTAACAAAATAATTATTATAGATAAATTGCTCTATTGTTTTACCAGTGACTTCTAGACTGCGATTTGAAATATGAGAAATATCATCTTGGATCGTATGATGATATGGCCAATCTGGATTATCCCAAAAATTTATAATTAAATCTGCCGAAGGTATGCCAATATCTACAAATGCTTTATGGTCATCAGTAATATATCTAGAAATAGCACTTTTAGGAAATTCTTCTGTGAAACCTAAATTTCTCCCGACCCCGAATAACTCATCAAGTAAAGATGATGTAGAATATTGTTCATTTATAAATTTTAGATTAACTCCCCCAACCATATCTAATAATATCATACAATCAAATGTTTCATTTTCAGAAT
>JBHLLE010000332.1:0-2455 GCA_048885945.1 Candidatus Hermodarchaeota archaeon
TGCGATAGTTTTTCTCGAGTTCAATGATAATATCACTAATTTTATGTCACTCTTAATATCAAATAATTTTAAATTGTTTATGAAAAAGACTGTCTCGTTAATTTTTTCGTTATTTGAGAGATTTTTCGTTTCATGTTCCTGAATTATTTGGAAGAAATTATCCAATTCCTGTTTATCGCTTTTTTCCACAACAAAATTCAAACAAGCTGATATACTATTAAATTCGCATTTTTCTCCATATAAATTAGAATACCTTTCACTCAAATCTTTCTTTACTTTCTTCCAATCTACCGCTAATTTAACAATAGTACCATCCAAGTCAAATATCAGAATTTTCTTATTTTTAAAAGAAATCATATTTTCCAAAACTGTCTTTCAATTTATAAATAAGGAGAGTTATTAATTTATGCTAATTAAATCTTAAAATTAAACTTTTAGTAAAGAAAAGAAAATTAAGGAAAATATTTAATTAATCCATAGCATACTTTTCGGTCCATTGTTTAGCTTTAGATTCAAATTTCTTAAGACTTCTAAAGTATTGTTCCCCTGCCTCATGGTTTAAAGGGTCGCCAGGATTAAAGAATGGAGCCTCTACATGCATCATGCCCTTGAGAGCTTCGATAATGTTAGTCAGAGTTTTGCTAGGCGTCCAACCGCTAGCCCCTGTTGCCGCGTCGACCTTTCCAACGAGATCAGGATTAATCAAATCTAAACAAATATTCAACTTTCCGGGTGGAATCGAAGAATCAATATTCGGATGCCACATAAGAGTTACAGCGTAAGTATAAGGAGGAGCAAAAGGGTAATTTTCTGGAAATTTAATCTCAAACACGAATTTGCCTCCCGCGTAGGGTGTTTTTGACTTTCCTATTATCGTGAGACGAAGATGGTCTATACTCCTTCCCCATGGTTCTATAATTACGTATTCATTATCTTTATATGCTTCTATCGCTTCGGTATAATCTGTTTCTTCACGCATTTTAACCAAAATCCATAATTGTTTAATTTGTGTAATTCTTCTTATAAATCTTTAATAAATTAATTTATTATAAAGTTTTTTATTAGAAAAGATTTATATTTAAGATTCTAAACGAAATTTTTGTGGTATTTCTGATAAGATAGATAAATATTTTTTAAATAAAAAGATTTCAAAATATAAGCTATTAAAACCAAAAGAAAATCGAAAAAAATATATTAATTACATTATTATTTTATTCAACCCCCCTTAGCTCAGTTGGTCAGAGCGCGCGGCTGTAGAAAAATTTCGCGTACTAAGGTTTTTACCAATGACGGTACGTCAGCCGAAACCGTGAGGTCCCCGGCTCAAAGAGAATTTTCCATAATGGAATTCTAGGAGAATCCGGGAGGGGGGACTATTCATTTCTTATTTTTAACTTTTTCTTTCATATTAATAATCTCATTATACAAATCTCCACCAGTTGCCGGAGGAATATAGATTGTTCTTTTCTTTTTAAATTGAATCGCATTGGAAGGACAATAATTTACGCAATTTCCACATCCTATACATCTTTTTTTAATAATGGTGAAAATATTATTTTTGGGTACAATTGCATCCATTTGACAATGCTCTAGGCATGTACCACAACCCGTACATAACTCTGAATCAATCTTAGAAAAATAATTGCTTTTTATTAATTGTCCTGGATTTGGTAGAGATTTTAAAATTTTTAATCCCTCATCGCAACAAGGACAGCAACTACAAATAAAATCTGGTTTTTGAGCATTATTTATCTGATGAATTAAACCTTCTTCATCATTTTTTTTAAGGATAATAAGTGCTTCTTCCTTGCTTATCTCACGCCCCCATCCTTGACCAAGATATCTCTGCGCAGCATAGCCAAAACTTAAGCAAATTTCTCTCCTTTTTGTAACTTTACAAGGGTCATTCAGTAAATCTCTTCCTTGACGACAAACACAATTAGTAACCATATACGGTCCTTCAGCATTATCAAGGATTATTTTAAGATCATCGTAAGTAACCATTTCTTTTTCAATTTCTAATGTTTGTTCTACCGGTATTACTCGCATTTGAGGAATAGGATTTTTGCCAAGCTCTTTTAAATAAGCCTCGTATAAATATTTTAACGAATCTTTGAAAAATCTTCGAGTTAGTTTATTTACTTGATAATCTGACATTCCAACAATGAAATTTGCATTACCGTAAGTTTTAGAATCTCCCTTTTTAAGTGCCATAATAGCTCCTTTTTTTGCCATGCGATCTAAGTGATTCTCTAACTCATTTATAGAATATCCTTCTATTTTTATTCGATTATAAATATCTTCTAAAGGTTCTAAATCTTTCCATGAAAATCTTAAGTAGAGTGCAATTTTTGCTTCTTCGTGAGTAAATAGGTGTTTTAATAAACGAATTTCAACTCCCGATTTTGTGGGAGGAAATCCAATGGTAACATTATCAAGATGTTGCTGTAATTCC
>JBHLLE010000332.1:2465-3465 GCA_048885945.1 Candidatus Hermodarchaeota archaeon
ATAAACAGTTATTTTTAGTTTTTTTTGTTAAAAAATTATGAAACTCCATAAAATTCTTATTTTAGCTTCTATTAGATTATGTATAATATCTTTTATTTTATCATATGAAAAAGAAAAGAACTGCAGTTGTTGGTGCGGGCTGGTTTGGTCAAGCACATATTAGAAACTTTCACGGACTTTCAAAATTAGTTGGAGTATGCGATTTAAGCAATGAAAAACTAAACAATATCCGTAAAAATCACCAATATGACGAAGTTAATCTTTATGATACTGTTGATAACTTAATTAAAAACGAAGATATCGATGCAGTTAGTATAGTCACACCCCCCAAATTTATACCAGGTATTTCAAAAAAGTTTGCAGATGCGGGAATAGATATTTTAATGGAAAAACCTATGGCATTAAATTTAAAGGATCTCAAGGAGTTTGAAAAATACGAAAATAATATTAGGATTATGCCCGCTTTTATTGAATTATTTAATCCCGTTTTTGAGAATCTTTTAAAATTTTTACCTAAAATTGGCGAAATTATTTCTCTTACATCAAAACGCGTAGGACTATATCCAAGGAGAGAGTGGCAAATGGGAGTTATTTTAGATTTATCCATTCACGATATATACCTTCAAGAAAGAATTATGGGAGTAGATTCAATAAAAAATGCTTTTGGTTCAAAAAAGTGCTTTAAAGATAAAGTACACGCTGATGCAGCATTTATCGTACTGGACTTTGGAAACGCCATAGGGAATATTGAATCGAATTGGCTTACACCTTCAAAGTTTAGAAGGATGTATGTAAATGGGGAATTAGGGGGTATTTCTATTGATTTTATATCTCAAAAAATAACCATACGTACGGGTATAGATTTACAAGGAGAAAGACCAATTACTAAGGAAATAGTTTATGCTCCTTTAAGGTCCGATGAACCATTAAGAAGAGAAATAAGTAATTTTTTATACGATAAAAAACCATTAGTTTCTTTAGAGGATGGAATTAGAGCCTT
>JBHLLE010000332.1:3475-5044 GCA_048885945.1 Candidatus Hermodarchaeota archaeon
TAAAATCGTAAATAATTAATCACTAGGAGTATGTTGAAGATAAAATGAGTGAAAAGGAAAATAACGAGCAACATGAATTGGAAAAAATTCGAATGAAGAAAATGAGGGCTTTAATGGAAGCCCAGAAGAGAACTCAAGTCGCTCAAGAAAAGGTTGTTAGCGTTTGGGAAAAAATTGATTATATTTTAAAAGCTGTATTAATGTCTGATGCTTATACCTATTTAGATCATTTAAAGAAAAATGAAGAATCAATCTATCAGAGAATTCTAAACGAATTGATAAGTCCAGACGTACTGGAAAACATCGATTATTTGTTAAGCATTATTGCACAAAGAGGAAGAGTTCAAAGAAGAATTCCTAAAGATGTCATTATATATCTCGAAAGACAGGCAAAAGGAATCAAAAGTAAGATTAAAGTCAAGCAAGGCGACGGTGATATGATGGATTTAGGAGCATACTTGAAAAAGTAAATCTAATTTGCTTCTGAAGTTTAAAATAATAACATTCTTATATAAAGGATTCTAATTTTTATTTTTCTCATGTTGATTATAACGAGTATTTTCTCCAGAGATTAATAATAATATTGATTTCTTAGTGTTTTGAAAAAGATTGGAAGTGCTAATCCGATGCCATTAAACGAAAATAATAAAAAAGATTTTATTTCAACTCAAGATTGGAGTAAAGACGATTTAGACGATTTATTAAGATTAACAAACGATTTAAAATTAAATCCTCAAAAGTATAACAATTCACTGATAGGAAAAGCATTATGCATGTTTTTCTATAATCCTTCTACTAGAACTAGGAATTCTACAGAAATTGCAGCTTATCAATTAGGAATGCATCCAACTTTTAACAGTATAAAAGATTCCTGGATTGGTTATCAATCTGAATCTGTAAAAGATACCGCAAAAGTTTTAGCGAGATATTACGATGCATTAGGGATTAGATTATTTCCTGTTTCTGTAGATTGGAAATATAAAGAAGGTAATAGAATTTTACGTGAATTTGCTACTCATTCTAATGTCCCAATTATAAATTTTGAAGACGATCAATTTCACCCTCTTCAAGGATTAACTGACATATTTACGATTCAAGAAAAAAAAAAAGAACTAAAAGGGAAGAAGGTTGTTATTTCCTGGGCGTATCACCCAAAACCATTGCCATTAAGTGTACCGAATTCTATTTTATTAATTACTACTCGGTATGGAATGGATGTCTCTTTAGTACATCCCAAAAATTACGATTTAGATGATGAAATATTGAATATGGCTAAAAACAACGCAAAAGATTCGGGAGGTTCGTTAAATGTTTCTAATGATTTGAGTGAATCTTATAGTGATGCGGATGTAGTGTATATAAAAAGTTGGGGATCGTTGAAGTTCTATGGGAATACGAAGGAAGAAAAGCAGCTTAGAGTACCTTATAGAGACGATTGGAGAATAAAAGAAGAGCATTTGGGTTATACAAAATCTGATTCGATTTTTATGCATTGTTTACCAATCCGACGAAATATCGTGGCCGACGATGCTGTAGTTGATGGAAAGCATTCTATTGTATATGATCAAG